>JALSTE010000774.1 GCA_026983855.1 Acidimicrobiia bacterium | reverse complement strand
CACCATTGAGCACCGCCGTGACGAGGGGGCCGACCGAACCCCCGCTCTCGAGGGAGTCCAGGGGGTGGGCGTTGGGCTCGGAGATGATCCCCACACTCGCCCACCGGGTGTGACCCAGGACCCGGATGTGGGAAGCCGATCCGGCCATGGCCGCGGCCAGGAGGTCGTCGGAGGCGATCTGGGATCGCAACGAGGCCGTGTTGTCACCGAGTTCACCGATTTCGGCCGCGACCTTGTACACGAACACGACCACCTCACCCTCGAGGCGGATCGCCCCCGAACGATAGCCCTCGTCGGTGATCCGCTCGGCCAGCCGGGCCCGGACCTCGGGGGCCTGCGGATCGAGACCGTGGCCGGAGACGACGATCTCGATTCCGGCACTGTCCCGACCCCGGACCTCGAGGCGATCCAGGGCCGACAGGGCGATCTGAACCGACCACATGCCCTCCACCTGTCCCCCCTGGCCCTCCGCCCCGACCAGATCGGCGACGGCCTCGGCGGTCCTCACCCGGTCCCGGGCCAGGGCCCAGATGTTGTCCTTCACCCCCACCATGGCCTCGTTGATGCTCTCCAGGGCCGCCGCCGGGATCTCCACGTCACCGGCGTCCAGGGCCCGGTCGAGGGAGTCGACGGCGTTCCACAGGCTCTCGAGCCGGGTGCCCAGATCCAGACGCAGCCCAGGGTCGGCCACCAGGGCCTTCACCCCGGGCATCGATCCCAGACGCCTGTTCAGTTCCTCGGCCAGTCCACCGGTGAGTTCCAGGGGATCTTTCAGCGCCGCCCCGCGGGAGGCGAGCACCCGGCTCCAGCCCTCCTCCAGGCGCGCAGTCAGATCCAGGAGGGCATCGGGGTCCTCAGCGGGTCGACTGTCGGGTCGGCGGAGAACTCCGATGATTCCACACATGTTTCCGATCGTACCGGGGGGTCTAGTCGGGGGGACGGCGCCCGAAACGCCTTTCCACCGTCCCGGCCAGCCCATCGGCCACCTCACCCGCCAGTTGAGAGGTGGGGGCCTCGACCATGACCCTGATCAGGGGTTCAGTACCACTCGGACGCACCAGGACCCGGCCCCGGGGGCCCAGTCGTCCCTCGGCGGCGGTGATCTCCTCCGCCAGCTCCTCGGCGATCCGCGGGTGGCGATGGTCGACCTCGACGTTGACCAGTACCTGAGGTGAGGCGGTCATGGAGCGTCGGGCCAGTTCCGCCAGGGTGACCCGGCTCCTCTTGACCAGATCGGCCACCAGGAGTCCGGCCAGGATCCCGTCGCCGGTACGGGCCCGGTCGGCGAAGATGATGTGACCGGACTGCTCCCCACCCAGCACGTAGCCGCCGGAGTCCAGGGCGTCCAGCACGTGACGGTCACCCACGGGTGTGGTCAGGACCCTGATGCCCGCCTCCTCACAGGCCAGACGCAGGCCCAGGTTGGACATCACGGTCACGACGAGGGTGTGGTCCACGAGTTCGCCCCGCAGATCCATGTCCCGGGCGAACATGGCCATCAGGTGATCGCCATCCACCAGGGAACCGTCGTGGGCCACGGCAATGAGGCGATCGGCGTCACCGTCGAACGCCAGCCCGAGATCGGCCCGACCGGCCACCACGGCCCGGGCGAGACCACTGGGATCGGTGGATCCACAGCCGGCGTTTATGTCCCGGCCGTCGGACTCGGCGTTCATCACCTCGGTACGGGCCCCGAGGTGCTCGAACACCCGTCCCGCCACCGGGCCGGCGGCACCGTGGGCACAGTCCAGGACCACGTGCAGGCCGGCGAGGTCGCGCTCACCCAGTGTCGAGACCAGATGGTCCACGTAGCGGTCGACGGCGTCGGAGCGGGGCTCGATCGACCCCACGTTCCCCTCGGTGCGCGGGAGCGTCCTCTTCGGGGTCCGGGGGTCGGTGAGCCCACCCAGGACAGCCTCGATTCTGGCCTCGGTGTCATCGGTGAGCTTGCGCCCCCCGCGGGAGAAGAACTTGATGCCGTTGTCGGTCCAGGGATTGTGGGACGCCGAGATGACCGCCGCGGCCGCATCGTCCCGATCGGCCAGTTGGGCCACACCCGGTGTGGGCAGGATGCCCACCATCTCCACCTGGGCCCCCTGGGAGGCCAGTCCGGCGGCCAGGGCCGCCTCCAGCATCGGTCCGCTCAACCGGGTGTCCCGGCCCACGACCCACCGGGGGCAGTCCAGGACCGCGGCCGCGGCCCGACCGAGGGCCAGGGCCAACTCGGGTGTCAGCTCGGTGTTGGCCGGGCCCCTGACCCCATCGGTACCGAACCGGAGATGACCTTCGGTCATCAGCGGAGGCTCAGCGCTTGGAGTACTGGGGAGCCTTGCGGGCCTTCTTCAGACCGTACTTCTTGGACTCCTTCTTACGGGAGTCCCGGGTCAGCATGCCCGCCGCCTTCAGCGACGGCCTCAGCTCGGGATCGAGGACGATCAGGGCTCGGGCTATGCCCATGCGCAGAGCCCCGGCCTGGCCGCTCACTCCCCCACCGTCCATGGTCACGTCCACGTCGTAGGCCTCGTTGGTCTCGGTCATCACCAGGGGCTCGGAGACGAGCATCCGGTGGACGGCCGAGGGGAAGTAGTCCTCGAGGGAACGCTTGTTGACGGTGATCTGGCCCGAACCGGGGCGCAGACGCACCCGGGCCACGGCCCGCTTGCGACGACCGGTGGCCTGAACGAGAGGTGTTGACACTGAATTACTCCGGGATCAGCGGGCGACGGCCCGGGCGTGTTCGATGACGAGTGGCTTGGGCTGCTGGGCCGAATGGGGATGGTCGGGACCCCCGTAAACCTTCAGCTTGGTGATCATCTGCCGCCCCAGACGACCCTTGGGCAGCATTCCCTTGATGGTCCGGCGGATCGCCGCCGCCGGTTGGCGATCCAGCAGGTTCCCGTAGGTCTCCTCCTTGATCCCACCGGGATACCCACTGTGGCGGTAGATCTTCTTGGTGTTCGCCTTGTCCTTGGTGAGAACCACCTTGGAGGCGTTCACGATGATGACGTGGTCACCCATGTCCAGGTGGGGGGTGAAGGTCGGCTTGTGCTTACCGCGGAGAATACGGGCGACCTCACTGGACATACGACCCAGAACCAGATCGGTGGCGTCAACGACGTACCAGTCTCTCTCGATCTCGGTGGCGCTCGGCGAATATGTGCGCACGGAAGAACCTCGGTGACGGTGGAAGGGGGCAGGGCCCGGAACGGGGTGGCGAGAAATGGGTGACCAGAGTGGGGCGGCGGGCGCTGCCTCGGGCACCGGAGGACACCGTCGGGCTCGACGGGCCAAGTGACCAGGCTAGGGGGCCTCGGCGGAAGCGGCAAGCCCCGGCTCGAAAAATGCCCCCGGTCCCGGGCGGAACCGGGGTCGGATCAGTATCCCACGGCGGTGAGAACCAGACCGTGGGGAGGGGCCAGTGACGGGGCACCGGTACGGTCGGCCCGGCGGATCATCTCGCCGATGAGGTCGGGGGTACGACGGCCCCGCCCGATCTCGATCATGGCCCCCACCACCGCCCTCACCATCTGGTGACAGAAGGCGTTGGCCGAGATCCTGAACCGGGCCTCGTCACCGACCCGCTCCCACCCGGCCTCGGTGACCCCCCGGACCAGGGAGGCCCCCGGGGGGTGCTTCGGTCGCCGACAGAATGATGTGAAGTCGTTCTCCCCCACCAGGTCGGCCGCCCCTCTGTTCATGGCCTCCAGGTCCAGTGCCGTGCGAACGTGCCATACCTGGTCGGCGCGGAGTGGGTCACCCACCGGTGCGTCCAGCACCCGGTAGAGATAGCTCCGCGAACGGGCCGAGAAGCGGGCGTGAAAGTCCGGTGGGGCCCAGGCGGCGGACGTGATCACCACCGCCGGGGCACAGAGGGCGCTCAGCGAGATCACGAGTCGATCCAGGTCCAGATCATCCCTGGGGGTGGTGAAACTGACCACCTGGGCCCTGGCGTGGACACCCTTGTCGGTCCGCCCGGCCACCGCCAGGTCCGGCTCGTGGCCCAGGACCCGTCCCAGGGCCCGTCGCAGCAGGCCCTCGACGGTGGGTACCCCCCGGTTGGCGGCGAATCCGTGGAAGGGCCCTCCGTGATAGGCCAGATCCAGGCGGATCACCCGGGGGATGCCGTCCGACGCCGCCGTCATCGCTCCACGGGCGGGCCGTTTGACCGGTCGGTCAGACCAGTTCTATGAGGGCCATGGGGGCCCGGTCACCCTCGCGGGGTCCCAGTTTGAGAATCCGGGTGTAACCACCCGGACGATCCTGGTAGCGGGGACCGATGTCGTCGATCAGTTTCTGGGCGATCTCCAGATCCCGCAGGTAGGAGACGATCTGTCGGTGGCTGTGCAACCCGCCCTTGCGGGCCTTGGTGATCAGCTTCTCGGCCACGGGGCGAAGGGCCTTGGCCTTGGCCTCGGTCGTTTCGATGGCCTCGGCCGCGAACAGCGAGGCGGCCAGGTTGGCCATCATCGCCTTCTGGTGGGCGGCGTCACCGCCGAATCGCTTGCCTTTACGTGGGGTGGGCATGGGGGCTCCTAGGAAGCGGAAGGGCTCATGCCCTTGAGGGTGAGGCCGCGTTCGTCGAGCTTCTGGATGACCTCGTCGAGGGACTTCTGTCCGAAGTTGGTGATGGCCAGGAGGTCGTCGGTGCTCTTCTGGAGCAACTCACCGATGCTGTTCACCTGAACCCGCTTGAGACAGTTGCGGGGACGCTCCGACAGATCAAGGTCCTCGATGGGGAGTTCCAGGTCCGGGGAGCCGCCGGCCACGACCGGAAGTTCATCCACCGCCAGACCCATGGGCTCATCGCTCATGTCGGCGATCAGCCCCATCAGGGTGCGCATCGTGTCCCCGGCCGAGGCCAGGGCGTCCCGGGGGGACATGGCCCCGTAGGTCTCGATGTCGAGCACCAGACGGTCGTAGTCGTTGGACTGCTCGACCCGGGTGGGTTCGACGGTCACCGCCACCCGGCGCACCGGGGAGAAGATGGCGTCGATGGCGATCACCCCGATGGTGGGGGTGCCCTCCGCCTCGTCGGCCCGACGGTAACCCCGCCCCTGCTCGACGGTCAGGTCGGCGGCCAGCCTTCCCTTGTCGTTGAGGGTGGCGATCCGCAGTTCGGGATTGTGGCACTCCACCTCGGGCGGGAACTGGATGTCACCGGCCACGACGTCACCGGGTCCCCTCACGTCGATGCGGGCGGAGATGGGATCCTCGGACTCCGAACTCAGCACCACGTCCTTGAGGTTCAAGATGATGTCGGTGACGTCGTCCACCACACCGTTGATGGTGTCGAATTCGTGGAGGGCGTCGTCAAAATTGACCTGGGTGATGGCCGCTCCGGGAATGGACGAGAGCAGGGTACGGCGCAGGGCGTTGCCCAGCGTGTAGCCGAATCCCGGCTCGAGCGGGCCTATGGCGAACTTCTGGTGGTTGTCGACCTCGTCGCCGAGGGCTTCCACCGTGGGCCGCTGCATTGTGAGCATTGGGCGCTGACTCCTCCGGAGAGAGCGTGGGCAGGACAGATTGCGGGTATTCGATAGGACTTGCGTGGTTACGCGGTTACTTACTTGCTGTAGAGCTCGACGATGAGCTGCTCGCGTACGGGGATGTCGATCTGATCTCGGGTCGGGAGTTGACGGACGGTGACCTGCTGGCCCCCGTCTCCGGCCTCCAACCAACCCGGCAGGGCCCGGTCCAGGACATCGAGATTCCATCGGATGGTGGAGATCTCCCGGGCCTTGTCCCTCAGTTCGATGACGTCACCCTCGCGAACCCGGTAGCTGGGTATGTTCACCCGACGACCGTTCACGTTGAGGTGGCCGTGGCTGACGAACTGGCGGGCCTGGGGCCGGGTCGCGGCCCAGCCGGCCCGATAGACCAGGTTGTCGAGCCTCCGCTCCAGCAGTTGGAGCAGAATCTCGCCGGTCACGCCCTTCTTGCGACTGGCCTCACCGTAGATGTTGCGGAACTGGCGCTCGGTGATTCCGTAGGAGAACCGGGCCTTCTGCTTCTCCTGGAGCTGAGCCAGGTACTCCGAGTTGTTGTTGCGACGTCGGGTGCGTCCGTGTTCACCGGGGGGGTAGGGCCGACGATCGAGGGCCTTGGTCTCCCCGGCGGTTCCCCAGATGTTCACACCCAGACGTCGGGACACGCGGGCCTTGGGGCCTGTGTAGCGGGCCATCAGACTCTCCTGCGCTTCGGCGGTCGGCAGCCGTTGTGGGGCACTGGGGTCACGTCCTTGATGCCCGTGATCTCGATACCAGCGGTCTGGATCGAGCGGATGGCGGTCTCGCGGCCCGAACCGGGGCCCTTGACCTCCACGTCGACCTTGCGGACACCGTGCTCCATGGCCCGGCGAGCCGCCTGCTCGGCCGCCTGCTGGGCGGCGAAGGGGGTGGACTTGCGAGACCCCTTGAATCCGACATTGCCGGCCGAGGCCCACGACAGGGTGTTCCCCTGGAGGTCGGTGAAGGAGATGATCGTGTTGTTGAACGAACTCTTGATGTGTGCGATGCCGTGACTGACGTTCTTGCGTTCACGGCGCCGGGGGCGACGACCGCCTGCCGGGGGATTTGCCATTGCTGGGAGCTACCTCGTGTCGGACTCGTAACGGAGCGGGATTACTTGCGGGGGGCCTTCTTCTTGCCGGCCACCGTTCTCTTGGGGCCCTTGCGGGTCCGGGCGTTGGTGTGGGTGCGCTGGCCTCTGACGGGAAGCCCTCGTCGGTGCCGAAGGCCCTGGTAGCACCCGATCTCCATCTTGCGCTTGATGTCCTGGGACACCTGGCGCCTCAGGTCACCCTCGACCTTGAGATTGGCGTCGATGAACTGCCGAATCTTGGTGACCTCGTCATCGGTGAGATCGCGTACCCGGGTATCACAGTCGACACCCGTCATCTCACAGATGGTGCGGGCGGTGGTGCGACCCACCCCATAGATGTAGGTGAGGGAGATCTCGACCCTCTTCTCACGCGGAATGTCCACTCCGGCGATACGTGCCATGTTGAATCGCTTTCCTATCCCTGCCGCTGCTTGTGCCGCGGGTTGGGGCATATGACCATGACGCGACCTTGTCGCCGGAT
>JALSTE010000773.1 GCA_026983855.1 Acidimicrobiia bacterium | reverse complement strand
CGCTGGTCGGGTGAGAATGAATTCGGAATGCGCCAGGTGCACGTCGGAGGCGATGACTACTACCTGGCGCTCTTCGAGGGCCGGAGCGGCCAGGGGGACCCTCCCCCCGACGACTACTACGAACGGGGATTCAACCACTTCGGACTGGTGGTGGAAGCCGGGAGCGGCCGTTTCGAGGAGATACGACGCCGGGTGGCCGAGCGGGGGATGGCCATCTCCGACAACGAGACACCTCCCGGTCGCCGGTTCTACTTCCACGATCCCGACGGTTGCGAGATCGAGGTGGCTGAGTACACCTCCTGATTCCGCCCACGGGCCACCGTTGGGTTCCTCCACCTCCCGTGGAGAGGGTCATGGAGCCATGGAGGGTGTCACCGGGTCTCGGGTCCGGAGTCCTCCCGTAGGGGCCCCGGACCATCAATCGCCGATGGCGTCGAGGGCCCCACGGAGATCGGCCAGTAGATCGTCGGGGTGCTCCAGGCCCACGCTCAGTCGTATGAAACCCTCGGGTACTTCATCGGTACCCCAACGGGCCCGGCGCTCGGCGCTGGTGTGGACACCACCGAAACTGGTGGCCTCGTACACCAGGCACGTCCGCTCCAGGAACCGCCGGGCCGCCTCGGCGTCAGCGAGGGTGAATCCGATCAGGAACCCGGGTGCGGCCATCTGCCGGCGGACCAGACCGGCGGCGTGCTCCCCCGCCAGTCCGGGATAGTGGACCTCGTGCACGGCGGGGTGGCCCACCAGCAGTCTCACGACCAGTCCCGCCGTCTCCACCTGCCGGTCCACCCGGACCCCGATGGTCAAGAGACCCCGGTGGGCCAACCAGGTCTCCATGGGTCCCGGAATGGCGCCGTTGAGGGTTCGCCAGCGGGTGACCGCGTCCAGGACCTCGTCACTGCGGGTGGCGACATGACCCAGGAGTACGTCACTGTGACCACTCACCGCCTTCGTGTCGCTCGACACCGACACGTCGGCCCCGAGTTCCAGGGGGGACTGGAGGTACGGCGTGGCGGTGGTGTTGTCGACCACCACCAGCGCCCCGGCGGCGTGAGCCCGGGCGGCCAGGGCCTCGATGTCACAGACATCGAGCATTGGATTGGACGGAGTCTCCAGCCAGAGAAGACCGAGATTCTCGGGGAGGTCCGCACCTTCCAGCCCCGCCGTCGGGAGTTCGATGACGTCAATGCCCCGGGGTGCGAGATGGGTGTGGGCCAGTTCCCGGGTCAGGGGATAGCCGTCGGAGGGGAGCACGAGGCTCATCCCTGCTTCAAGCGGGCCCGGTTCCAGCGGGTCCGGTTCCAGCGGGCCGGGTTCCAGCAATACAGTCAGAACGGCGGAGATGGCGGCCATCCCCGACGGAAAGACCCGGGCCCGACCTCCCTCGAGGGCGCCCAGGGCCTCCTCCAGATGGGTCCACGTGGGATTGGTCGAGCGGGCGTAGGCGTGGGGGGCCGGCCCGGGGTCGCCGGAGAGGTGATAGGCGGAGGCGAACACCGGCCCGGACATGAACGGTCCTCCGGATCCGGTCGGCAGACCCCGGTGCAGCGCTGTGGTGGACTTCTTCATGATCTCCCCTGCCGAGCGTCGGACCGCCCATCATCGCGCCCACGGGACGGATCGGCCGAGGGAATCGGTCCAGCCCCCGATGGCGGTGACCCACGGCCGCGGTACACACACCCGGGGCTGGGCCCGTCCCGGGACGCCGGATCGTCATCCCGACCCCCCGCCGGAAAGCGTCAACCCAGCAGATCGGTGACCACGTCCAGCCAGAGCTGGGTGGTGAGGCCCAGGCTCTCGACGTCGATCCGCTCGTCATTGCCGTGGAAGCGGCTCTGGAAGTCGCCGGGCTCGATGTCGGGGCTGAACAAACCCGCTCCGTAGGCCACCGACCCCATCTCCCTGTAGATCCGCGAGTCGGTGAACCCCACGATCATCTGAGGTGTCAGACGGGCCCGGGGAAAGGGTTTGGCAACGGCCTTCTGGAGGCTGTCCCAGAGTGGCGTACCGGTTCGGCTGGTGGTGGCCGGGGTCTCGATGATCACCTCGACGTCGATCTGATCCATCAGGTCGCCGAGAGCCTCGCGCAGGTGAGCCATGACCGTTTCGGAGTCCTCGCCCGGCACGGTCCTGATGTCGACCTCGATGTCGACCTGATCGGGGATGACGTTGGTCTTCATGGATCCCCGGGAGGCGTTGGGCGAAAGGGTCGTGTGAGTACACGAGTAGAGATAGGCGGCCGCGGCCTTTGACGGCAGGGTGTCCAGCATGGCGTCTATCCGATCGGGATCCATCAGAACGGCCTGGGTCTCCTCGTCCACCCCGAGGGTCTGGACCCGCTCGGCCCACAACTCGGGGAACCGGGCCGGGGCACGGTACTCAGCCAAACGCTGCACCACCGCCGCCGCCTTCACCAGGGCGTTGTCACTCCGGAACGGTGTGGATCCGTGGCCCGGGGTCCCCCTGACCCTCAGCCGACGCCACGACACCCCCTTCTCGGCGATGTTGATCCCTATGTGTGGTGCCTCGGCCGGACCTGAGTGGAGACCCCCGTTCTCCGTCAGCACGTAGTCGGCCCAGATGGCCTCCCGCTCGTGATCGGCCATCCACTGGGCGCCGTGGGCACTGCCGGACTCCTCATCGGCCACCGCGAAGTAGATGAGGTCCCCCCGCGGTCGGAACCCGCTGGAGGCCAGGTGCCTGAATGCCACCGCCATCGAGGACGTGAGATTCAGCATGTCGATGGCCCCCCGGCCCCAGACCTCACCGTCCACCAGCTCACCCCCGAACGGGTCCCGGCTCCAACCATCGGGATTCACCGGAACGACGTCGGTGTGCCCCATGAGACAGAGACTGGGCGCCTCGGGGTCGTGGCCCTCGATACGGGCCACGAGGGATGTGCGACCCGGCGTCGGTTCGTAGGTCTCGATGTCGACCCCGGCACCCTCGAGAAAGGACTGGAGGGTCTCGGCGTTGCGGATCTCCTGGCCCGACTCGGGGGTCCCGTCGTTCACACAACGGTTCCGAATCATGGTCCGGAGCAGCTCAACGGTTTCACCGGTCAGATCATCGGTCATGGAGGATTTAATAGCGGATCGGGCGACCCGTTGTTCACCCGGCGGGAAAATCCCCGATCCCACCAGCGGAAACCTCCGCCCCAAAGCGGTGCCAGGCCCTCCAGTATCCCTCCATCCGCCGGACGTAGGCCGCGGGTCGCTCGACGTAGAGCCGGGATCCCACGCTCAGCACCCGGTGGCGGAGATCGCAGCGACGCACGCCCATGGCGACCAGGCTGGCGACCACGGCCGGCTCGGGCAGGACCTCAGCCTCCGTGGACCTCAGCAGATCCCCTATCCCGACCAGATCGTGATCATCACCCAGGGCGTCGGCCAGACCGTGGAGCAGATCGGCGGTGGGCCCCAGCAGCCCCGGTGCGGAACGCATCAGCATCTGATTCTGGTGCCAGAGGTACTTGACGGACTTCCGCCATTCGTGGAGGACGAGGGGTCCCCGATGACGTTCAGCTCTCCGCATCAGCAGGCGACCGTCGGCGTAGGTCCGCCCCAACCCCTCTCCCATCGCAGCGAAGCCACCGGGCAGTCTCCAGCCCTCGACGTCCCGCCGCAGATCGCTGAGCAGGATCGCCGCCCGCTCCAGGTCCACGGCGTTCTCCCGACCGGCGGCCATGGCCCTCTCGGTCAGCAGGACCGCCACCGGGGCGGTGACCCGGGCCAGATCGGGCGTGGGATCGGCCCGTACCAGACGACGGAACGTGGCCGCCCGGGCCTGGGCGTCACGAACCCCACCCAGTTCACGGGCCGCGTCACGGGCCGCCCCGTTGATTCGGCGGTATCCAGGTCCGAGGGCGGGACGCACCAGTCGGGCCAGGGCCCGAAGCTCCTTGCACCGTTTGCGGGTCTCGTGGATCAGTTGAGCTCCCTCGGGAGCATCCGGACCGACCTCACCCGAACCCAGCCGCTCCACCCCCGACAGAGCGGCGGTCACGAGCTCCAACGCCACCCTCCGCAGGCCCTCACCGGTTTCCTCGGACCTCTTGAGCTGGATTCCCACTCCTGGCGACCTCCACCACCGTGCGTGGTGTCAGCTTGGCACGCCGGACCCCTCTCCGACCACTCCCGGCGAGATCCCCTCCCGCGGATCGGCGAGGATGGCCAGCCGCCACCGTTCGGCCCAGGCCAGTACCCCCAGGGCGGCCAGGCTGAGCACCAGAAAGCCGGTGGCCAGGGGATTCACGGTTCCGTCGAAGGCCCGGTCCAGGGACGCCCCCAGCAGAGCCCCACCGGCCATCGACACCGTTCCGATCACCGCCGAGGCCATCCCCGCCACCTCACCCATGGGCTCCATCGCTATGGAGTTCATGTTGGGCATCAGCACCGCGTTGAGGCCCAGCAGAAGGGCCAGTACCACCATCAGGGCCGGTAACACCGGGGCCCCACCGGTGGAACGCGACAGAATCACGAAGCCCAGGGCCACCAACGGATAGGCGACCATGGCCGAGTGGGTGACCCTGTGGGCCCCGAAACGCCTGACTATCGAGGCGTTGGAGAACGTCGCCAGGCCCATGAGGGCGGCATTGGCCCCGAAGATCAGCGGGAACAGTGCGGAACGGTGGTAGATGTCGTCGATGATCAGCTCCGAACTGGCCAGGTACGACATGAAGGAGCCGAACAACAGGGTGGCCGCGATCGTGTAGCCCATGGTGATCCGGTTGCCGACCACGTGGCGGGCGGCCGCCATGACCGGTGAGAACCGCAGCTCGATCCTCTGCCCGGGGTCGGAGGTCTCGGGGAGTCGACGGGACCACAGGGCCAGCAGGGCCACGAGCACCACACAGAACCAGAAGACCCCCTGGAACGGGAACACCGAGATGATCAGGGACCCGATACCGGGAGCCAGCACCGGCACGATGATGAAGATCGACATGATGAACGACATGGTCCGGGCCATGCGGTCACCCTCGTAGACGTCCCTCACTATGGCCAGGGCCACCACCCGGGTCCCCGCACCCCCCAACCCCCATATGAACCGTCCCACGAGCACCCACCCGAGGCTGGGTGCCAGGGCCGAGAAGATCGCTCCGAGGGCGTAGATGGTCATTCCGGTGTGGAGCACCACCTTGCGGCCGAAGTGATCGGCCATCGGCCCGTAGACCCACTGACCCGAAGCCAGGCCCAGGAAGAAGAAGGTGACGATCCGGGCCGCGGCGGTGGAGTCCGGAGCCAGGTCGAAGTTCTCCCTTATGGCACCGAAGGCGGGGAGGATGCTGTCTATGGCCAGGGCCGTCAGGGCCATGGTCATGGCCACCATGACGGTGAACTCCCGCTCACCCATGCGCCCGATGCGCAGGGACCCGCCGTCGTCGGCCTCAGCGGAGATGGGGGTGGTCTCGGCGGTCATCAGGGGCAGGGTACCGGCGGGGGAGCCACTCCGATCGGTGGGAGGACCGACTCAGTGCCCTCCGGCTACCTAGTCTTGGGGCCATGGCCTTCGAGTTCGCAGATTCGCCCGTGCCCGTCCGCGCCGACATCGGCGAGGCCCAGCGGAGGGCCTGGCGACATCTGGCCTCCCCCGGCACCTGGCTCACCTCATGCCAACGACTGGCGATCGCCGGGGAGACCCGGGCGGCGAGATCCTGCGGGTACTGCACCCAACGGAAGGCCGCCCTGTCACCCCATGCCGTGGACGGCACCCACGACTCCGTCACCGATCTCCCTCCCGAGATCGTTGACGCCGTACATCGCCTGACGACCGACCCCGGCCGTCTCACCCGTTCCTGGTACGAGGACCTGATGGAGACGGGCCTGCCCCCCACCCACTACGTGGAGATCCTGGGGGTGGTCACCACCATGGTCGCCGTTGACGGTTTCCATCTGGCCCTGGGCCTGGCCCTGGAGCCCCTGCCCGACATCATCGAGGGTGAACCCAGCAGGATCAGTCCCGCCGGTGCCGAGGTGACGTTCGCCTGGGTACCCACGACCGGCCGCCACAGCGTGGTGAACGTCATGAGCCTGGTGCCCGCCGAGGTCGAGGCCTTCCTCGACCTCCACGGCGCCCACTACCTCTCGATACCGGAGATGGGCGACATGACGGTGGAGAAGGGACTCACCCGACCCCAGATGGAGCTGGTGGCGGGTCGGGTGTCGAGCCTCAACGAGTGCTTCTACTGAGCCACCTCCCACACGATGATGCTCCGTGCGAGCTCTGACGCCACCGGCTCGGCCACCGACATACACGATGTGATCGCCGACGAGGTCGACGATCCGGTCACCTCGGCTCTCACCGGTCTGGTCGACGCCGCCTTCGGGAACGGTGATCTGCCCTCGGCCCGTCAAAGGGTCCTCGAGGTGCTCGGACCCGAGGCGCTGGTGACGGCGTGCTCGGTGATCGGCAACTTCGAGAAGATGAACCGCATGGCCGACGGCACCGGCCTGGGCCTCAACGACGAGCAGATGGAGGGTCTGGCCGACATCCGGTCAGAACTCGGGTTCGACGCCTTCATCGTCGACTGACGCCGGGTCTGAGTCTTTCCCCCGACTCACACCCCCACTGCCCTCCCGGCCGCCCCACACGGGGCAGGGACCACAACTTCCGATCCCCCGATGGCCCGACACCCCGGGCGGCGAGACCTCTCCGCTCGGGGAACGGGCGACACGACCGACCGACCCGTCATCTGGACGGGTCCACGCTGGTGGAGGACCATGGACGCGACCCGAGGACACCGAGATCGAGGGGGACCCCATGGCCGGTCGCGGGACCGAGTCCGCCGCCGGCGGAGAACACCGGCATCGTCACCCGACCGGGGCCCAGCGTTGAACGGTCCGCCCCCCACCGCGGCCGAGGTCTGGCTGACCCGACTGGCCGATCACGGGGTCGACTACGTGTTCGGCAACGCCGGTACCGACTTCGCCCCCCTCATAGAGTCCCTGGCCTCGGACGGCCCCGACGGGCGCCCGGTCCGGGCTCCCTCGGTGGTGCCCGTCTCCCATGAGACGGTTGCGGTGGGGATGGCCCACGGGTACTACCTGGCCACCGAACGGCCCCAGGTGGTCATGGTCCACGTGAAC
>JALSTE010000772.1 GCA_026983855.1 Acidimicrobiia bacterium | reverse complement strand
GTCGGATCAGGCACACCGACTGCCCCGCCTCCGCCGCCAATTCCGAGAGCGCCGCCTCCCGGGAGTTGTCCACCACCACCAGGTGGGGCCAGCCCGGACCCGACCATCCCCAGAGCAGTTCCTCCATGAGATCGAGGGTCATCTCCCGGTGCTCGGCCAGAATCACGATGCTGAGATCCGGCACCCAGGGGGCTTCCAGATCTCCCCCGAGACGGAGATAGGCGCTCAACGGGCCCCCGATCCGTCCCTCACGGCGCAGGGCCTCGGCCCGGATCCGGTCCTCGACCGGCACCGGCCCCATGAGATTCGCGTTGGGGAGCAGGGGCGCCGGAATGTCCTCCAGCCGCTGATGCACCTCCTCCACCCATCCCGGCCGGGCCGGCGGCGGGGGAAGGACCAGGCAGCGACCCGGGGGGACGAATCGACGCGACACCGCCACACCGACACCCGCCGAATCGGGTTCCACCAGGAGATCGGCCAGGCCGACCCCCAGGGTCAGGGCGTCCGGATGATGATCGACCAGGACGCGGGCCGGCCGGGGTGACACCGCGGCCAGGGCCACCAGGGGGGATACGTCCCAGGGTTCGGAGTGCAGAATCACCACGTCGGCCCCCGCCAGTTCCCGCGACAGTCGTACGGACTCCGCAATCGGCGAGTCTCCCGGGCGGGTGAGAACGATTCCGGACACCAGTCCGAGGCTGTTCTCAACCCCGATCCAGTCCTCCACCAGGCCCCGGACGTCCGTGTCGACCCCCGGGGTCACGATGTGCACCACCACGGGGGCGGCGTTCCGGCCGGGCTCCCCACCCCCGTCACGGGCCCAGTCCAGGGGGGACGAGGAGGCGACCTGGGCCCCAGCCTGACGAAGCAGGTACTCCAGCTCCAGATCGACCATTATGCCCACCGGTTGCCGCCAGGCCACGTCCACGGCCATGCGGAGCAGTTCAAGCCCCGGGGCGGTCTCACCCGAGCCCAGGGCCAGGGCCGCCCGTTCCAGCAGGGCGCGGTAGCCGTGGCGGGCCACCCCCACCTCATCGGAGACCGGGGTCGATCCCAGTCCCCCCCGAGACGCGAACTCCCCGCTCATGGTCGGGCGGGCTCGGATGCCGGACGGGGGTTCATCGCATGGGAGGTCGACCGATACGGGCCGGGCTGAACCCGAAACACGGCGAGATTCATCGCAAATCCCTCACAAGTCGTCGGGGGGGCACCGATGGGGCAGGGCTGACACGGAAGTCAGCGAAGTGTGTTGCGACAAGGAGGACCCACGAAGTGACACGTATCAATCAGAACATTGCGGCGTTCAACGCCTTCCGGAACCTCTCCGGAACCAACAACATGCTGAGCAAGTCCCTCGAGAAGCTGTCGTCCGGCTTCCGCATCAACCGGGCGGCCGATGACGCCGCCGGGCTGGTCAAGAGCGAGAGACTGCGTTCTGAGATCAACGGCACCCGCCAGGCGGTCGCCAACGCTCAGGACGGCATCAGCTTCGTGCAGACGGCTGAGGGTTCACTCAACGAGGTGCACTCGATCCTGCAGCGCATGAGGACACTCGCCGTCGATGCGGCCAACACGGCCACCACCGACGGTGTTCCCCAGCAGGCCGAGATCACCGAGCTCCTGTCGGAGTTGGACGCCATCGGTAACCGCACCACCTTTGCGGGCAACCAGGTGTTCCAGGATTACTCCACCACGGCCCTGACCTTCCAGGTCGGTGCCAACTCCGGCTCGAACAACAAGATGACCATCTCGTCGGACCTGACCATGGCCAGCAACGACGTGTTCGGCAAGGACCTCTCGGCGATCGACGTCAGTTCCGACGCCGACACGGCGATCTCCGACCTGGACACGGCCATCGGGAACGTCTCGACCCAGAGGTCGACACTGGGTGCCACCCAGAACCGCATGGAGCACACCATCGCCAACCTGCAGGTGACCCAGGAGAACCTCTCCGCCTCGGAGAGCCGCATCCGGGACACCGACATGGCCCTGGAGATGGTGCAGTTCACCCGGAACCAGATCATGCAACAGGCCGGTACCGCGATGCTGGCCCAGGCCAACTCGATCCCCCAGTCGGTGCTGTCGCTGCTGCGGTAACCCCTCTGAGGGCGGTCCCGCCGGGGCTCGCTCTCCCAGGGTCCGTAAGTGAGCGGCCCCACTCGGACTGAGACCGCGGATGTGGGTGGGTGTCCCCCCGGGGACACCCACCCGATTCGCGCTCAGGTCCGTCACGTTGGACGCCGATTGAGGCACGGGGAGGAAATTTCCCCCACCCCGCTTAAGCCACCCACACCCACGCCGACCGAACCCCCTGACGATCGCACGGAAGCGGTCATCGGCACCAGGCGGCACATGGAGGTGTGAGGTGCGAATCAACCAGAATATTGCGGCGTTCAACGCCTTTAGGAACTTGTCCGGCACGAATGGAATGCTGGGTAAGTCCCTGGAGAAGCTCTCATCGGGCTTCCGAATCAACCGGGCGGCCGATGACGCCGCCGGGCTGGTCAAGAGCGAGAGGTTGCGGGCCGAGATCAACGGAACCCGCCAGGCCGTCGCCAATGCCCAGGACGGCATCAGCTTCGTGCAGACGGCTGAAGGTGCCCTCGGCGAGGTGCACTCGATCCTGCAGCGCATGAGGACACTCGCCATCGATGCGGCCAACACGGCCACCACCGACGGTGTCCCCCAGCAGGCCGAGATCAGCGAGCTCCTGGCGGAGCTGGACGCCATCGGCGCCCGCACCACCTTTGCGGGCAACCAGGTCTTCCAGGACTACTCCACCACGGCCCTCACGTTCCACGTGGGTCCGAACAACGGTGCGAACAACCGGATGACCATCTCCGATGACATGACCATGGCCAGCAACAACGTATTCGGCACCGATGTGTCGGGGATCGACGTCAGTTCCGACGCCGACACCGCCATATCGACCCTGGACACGGCCATCGGGACGGTCTCGACCCAGAGGTCGACACTGGGTGCCACCCAGAACCGCATGGAACACACCATCAACAACCTGCAGGTGGCCCAGGAGAACCTCTCCGCCTCGGAGAGTCGCATCCGGGACACCGACATGGCCCTGGAGATGGTGACCTTCACCCGAAACCAGATCATGCAACAGGCCGGCACCGCGATGCTGGCCCAGGCCAACTCCGTTCCCCAGTCCGTACTGCGGCTCCTGCAGTAGATCACACGGTGGCGAGCCCTCACTGAGGGTCTCGCTCTCCGTGCCGCCACCCGGTCGGCGCGGGGGAGACGGGACAACGGGTTCCGGCCCTTGAACCCTCCTCCCCCGCGCCGACAGGGATGGACCGTCGGCGCCCCCGGGGCGCGGGTCGCTCCTGTGGGTGGTCGACGAGAAGAAGAGGATCCCGGTGCAACTGCGCAACCACTACCTGCGGGAGACGGTCTCCACGGCCAGTCCGGCCAAGCTGGTGACCATGCTCTACGACCGTCTGCTGATCGGAATCAACCGGGTCCAGGCGGTCATGGCCCCCGCAGCGGACGGGGAGGACACCATCGATCTCGACCGGGCGGCGGTCACCCCCGACACCGTCACCCTCGACCACGAGGCGTTGGATCTGGTCAACGGCGAACTGCTGCGCTGCCAGCTGATCGTCGAGGAGCTCCGGGGCAGACTCGACCACGAGGTCGGAGGTGAGATCGCCGCCAACCTGGCCAACCTCTACTCCTTCTGCCTCGAGAAGCTCATAGAGGCCAACGTGACCAAGTCGGCCACGCCCCTCCACCCGGTGCACAGCGTCGTGACCGAGCTGAAGGAGGCCTGGGTCCAGGCCGTCGAACAGGGACAGGTCGGTGCCACCCCCTGAGCTGGATCCTTCCCGCTCCTGACCCCACCCTGCATTCCCACCCTGCGTTCCCACCCTGCGCTCCCAGTCCTTAAGAGGCCGGCACAACCGGCGACCTCCTCCAGTGCGCCCCGTAGCGGTGCCGTCACCCCAGGATCACAGACGGCCGGGCCCACCATGGAGGGTATGCAGTGCGGATAAACCAGAACATCCCGGCGTTCAACGCCTTTCGCAATCTGACGAAGGCGGGAACCGAACTCGGCAACAGCATGGAGAAGCTGTCGTCGGGCTACCGGATCAACCGGGCCACCGACGACGCCGCCGGACTCGTGCAGTCCGAGAATCTCCGCTCCGAGGTCAGCGGGACGGTCCAGGCCATTCAGAACGCCCAGAACGGCATCAGCTTCATCCAGACCGCCGACGGGGCCCTCGATGAGGGCCACAGTCTCCTCCAGCGAATGAGGGTCCTGGCCGTGGACGCCGCCAGCACCGCCGGCAGCGACGGTGCGGCCCAGAACGCCGAGATGCAGCAGCTGCTGGCCGAGTTCGAGGCCGTGGGCAGCCGCTCCACCTTCGCCGGGGTCGGGATTTTCCAGGACTTCAGCGCCAGCCCACTGGTGTTCCACGTCGGCACCGGATCGGGATCGGCCAACGAACTCCAGATCACCGACGACATGCGACTCGACACCGCCAGTTTCGCCGGCGGAGTGCTCTCCGGGCTGGACCTGACCGTCGACCCCGATTCGGCGATCACCGCCCTGGACACCGCCATCGAGGCCATGAGCGGGTTGAGGTCCAACCTGGGGGCGGGTCAGAACCGCCTCGAACAGACGATCAACAACCTGCAGGTGGCCCAGGAGAACCTCTCCGCCTCGGAGAGCCGTATCCGGGACACCGACATGGCCCTGGAGATGGTGGCCCTGACCCGGAACCAGATCATGACCCAGGCTGGCACCGCGATGCTGGCCCAGGCCAACACCACCCCCGAGTCGGTCCTGAGTCTGCTGCAGCGCTGAGGCGGTAACAAACGGGGTCCGGCGGCCGACTGGAACCCCACCGGAACCTGAATCGGAGCAAGTCGAGCGATGTCACTACCGCAGTTCAACATCGGAGGCCTGGCCTCGGGTCTGGACACCGCCGGCATGATCAACGGGTTGATGAGGATCGAGCGCCTCCCCATCACCCGGATGCAGGGTCGCCAGAGTGACTACCGGGCCCGGTTGCAGTCCTGGTCGAAGATAACCACCCAGGTGAGTGCCTTCCGGGAGAAGGTGGACTCCCTACGCCACCCCACCGACTTCTCCTCCTTCGTGTCGGCCCGATCGTCCAACGAGGACGTGGCCACCGTCGAGGTCACCGGAAGCCCGACCCCCGCCTCGGTGACCATGACCGTGGAACAGCTCGCCGCATCCCATCAGATAACCGCCGGGACCGGATTCGCATCGGGCGCCAGCGCCGTGGGAGCCGGAACGTTCACCATCAGCACCTCATCGGGTGACACGGTGATAACCACCACGGACACCACCACCCTCGCCGACCTGGCCCGGGCCATCAACGACAACTCCGAACTGGCCGTGAACGCCTCGGTGGTCGAGGTCTCCACCGGGGATTCGCGACTCCTGCTCACCGCCGAGCAGAGCGGGGCCGACGCCGCCTTCACCACCTCGTCGAGTGTCACCGCCCTCAACAACAGCAACGTCATCTCACAGGCCGCCGACGCCCAGGTCAGACTGGGAGACGCGGTGAACGGAATACTCATCTCCCGCCCCACCAACACCATCACCGGCGTCATCGAGGGGGTGAGTCTGAGCTTGAAGACGGCCTCCACCCAGCCGGTGTCCTTCTCCATTGAGAGGGACACCGAGGCGGCGAAGACCGCCATCGTCGACCTGGTGAACGCCGCCAACGGCGTCCTCGACGAGATCGACAAGCAGACGGCCTACGACGCCGACAACAACAGGGCCTCGCCCCTGACGAACGACAGCACCGCCCGGGACCTGACCCTCAGCCTCCGGAGCGTGATGGGCGAGACCTTCACGAACGGCACTTCGACCATCCGCAGTCTCGGAGATCTCGGGATCTCCCTGGGCCAGGACGGCAGATACAGCGTCGACCAGGCCAAGCTCACCGACGTACTCACCACGGACTTCGACACCGTGATGACCGCCTTCACCCGGGACGGCAGTTCCGACAGCACCTCAGTGCAGTTCCTCTCCGCCACCGGCGAAACGGCGGAGGGGACCTACGCGGTCACCGTCGACGGGGCCGCCACCTCACCGGTCCTGACCGGGTCCGGCTACACGGTCCCCACCCAGGACGAGACATTCGACATCACCCTGAACTCCTCCACCCTCAGCGTCACGGTGACCTCGGGGTCCACTCTCGCCCAGGCCGTGGACCAGATCAACGCCGCCCTCGCCGACACCACCCTCGAGGTCGTCGAGGCCTCGGATTCCGGGGGGGCGATCAGCCTCACCACCCCCACCCGATTCGGATCCGCCACCACCCTCACGGTGGCCAACGACGGGTTCTTCGGGCTGGACGGTTCCGCCACGGGTGTGGACGTGACGGGGACCATCGGGGGGGAACCGGCCACGGGCCAGGGACAGCGACTCACCGCTGATTCAGGCTCACCGAAGGGGCTCAGTGTTCGTTCCCGGTACTCCACCGCCGATCTCACCGGAGGCCCTCAGACGGCCCAGGTCACCATCGACCAGGGCCTCGGCGGCCGTCTCGACGCCTGGCTGGACAAGGTCGAGGGGGTGGGTGGTGACATCGCCCAGGCTCGCGAGGAGTGGGACAACCGAATATCGGATCTGGACGACCAGATCCAGGCCTTCGAGGGCCGCATGGTGATACGTGAGGCCGCGATCCGGCGTCAGTTCACCGCCATGGAGACGGCCCTGTCCAACCTGAGGGATCAGGGCCGCTACCTGGCCGGACTGGCCGGCGGACTGCCCACCGGCTGACCCCGGGCTGAAGCGGAGTCGACCGCCGTCGACGGGAATCCCCATGGACACCGACCGCGCTCGCATCTGGGACGACCTTCTCGACGAGTTCGAGGACATGGTGGACGAGGTCCAGACCGCGCTCGACTACGGCCACTGGCCCGACGAGATCCCCCCACCCTCACGGGCCAGTTCCGTGCCGGGGCCTCCCAACGGGGCCCAACGGCTTCGACTGGAGGAACTCCAGGCCCGGGCCGAGGAGCAGTCGGGCCGGGTTCAGGCGGCTCTGGCGGCCCACCGGTCGGAGCTGTCCCGCCAGGGCGAGCGGCTCCGGGCG
>JALSTE010000771.1 GCA_026983855.1 Acidimicrobiia bacterium | reverse complement strand
CTCAGTGGCCATCCACACCGGGACCTCCTCAGAGGGTGTTCAGATAGCCCCAGACGAGATATGTCCAGACCGGGGCGGCCAGGATGGCGGAGTCGATCCGTCGCAGCGCCGGACCGGGCCCCACGACCGCCGGGGCACTCAGGGAGCCCAGGATCTCACCGATGGGAGCCAGGGCCATGACCACGACGGCATACCTGACCAGCGTTTCGACCTTCATCGGAGGTACCCCCACCACCACCAGGGCCCCCGTCACCACGAACATTCCGGCCAATCCGGCCAGAGGACCCTCCCAGGAGCGGGTGGCACTCATCCCCACCAGGTGGTGCCCGGCGTCGTAGATGGCGAGCAGGCTGATCAACGAGAAGACCGCTCCGGCCCCCTCGGCCCGGGCCGCCAGTAGGGACATGGGAACCGCCACCGCCACCGCCGGTAACCAGCTCTGCACCAGGAGACCGGCGGTGGCCGCCAGGGGATCGCGGATCTCATCGCCCGCCCGCCCCGATCGCAGGCCCACCGGCGCCAGCATCGACACCACCACGGCGGCGAGTGTCGCCGCCCCCGCCCCCGTCGGGCCCATGGTGGACGCCAGGATCACCGCCACCGCGACCATGGCCGCAACCGACGGTTCGACCTCCTCACCCGCTCCGACCCAGTCGCGGGCCGTCTGCCACGCGGCCAGACCCCCGAGCACGGCGAGCACGATGACCATGAGCGCCGGATCCACCCAGAGAACGGCCAGCTCCAGAGCGAACCAACCCGGCCCCCAGAGCAACGCCCGGCCCGTGACCACCGGGACCGGGATCCACAGGCCCGCCCTTCTCACGCCCCTCCGGATACCGGGGGAAGGACCGCCACCTCATCGGATTCCAGAACCGCCGCCCCCCGGTCGGTGTCCGAGCCGTTCAACCACACCCGGCTCACACCGAGGACCGCCCCGAAGTCGGGCCCGTATTTCTCACAGGCGGCATCGAGAACCTCACCGACGGTCCCGGCGTCGAACTCATCACGCCGGGTTCCCGCCGCATCACGGGCCGATGCGAACAGTCTCAGAACCGCCATGGACTCAACCTCCGGACCGGGGCCCACCTCGGAGATGGGCACGGGGACACCGTCCGGCCCCAGAATGTAGCGGTGGGACCGGTCGTCGGTACGTCAAGATCCCCGAACATCACGACCCGGTGCCCCCGATCCGGCCGGTGGGCCGGGATCCCCCGGCATCCTCGGAGACCACGGGCACCGCCGCTAGCGTCACCGGCGTGCCCACCATTCCGCTGCTGCTCATTCGCCATGGTGAGTCGACGTGGAACGCCGCCCGCCGCTGGCAGGGCCACGCCGACCCGCCCCTGTCGGAGACCGGCCGGGGTCAGGCCCGCCGGGCCGGGACCCGGCTGGCCGCCCTCGATGGGGACGCGACCATCGGGACGGTATGGTCATCGGACCTGAGACGGGCCCGGGAGACGGCGGAGCTGATCGCCGAGGGGTTGGGCCTCGAGCCCCGTGTCCACGCCGGGGTGAAGGAGCGCACCGCCGGACCCTGGGAGGGACTCACCCGCGAGGAGATAGAGCGGGGTTGGCCCGGCTACCTGTCACGACGGCTCCGCCCCCAGGGCTTCGAATCCGACGCCGACCTGGCCGAGAGGGTGATCCCGGCCCTAACCGAGATCGCCAATCTGGTGGCCGGTGAAGGGCACGGTGTCCCCGCCATCGTGACCCACGGTGGGGTGATCGGGGTTGTGGACCGGTTGGCCGGGAGTGAGCGCCGTCGATTCCCGAATCTGGCCGCGGTGAGGTTTGAGCTGGATCCCGAGACCGGTGAGATCTCCGGCGGTCCCGTCCTCGACCTCACCCATCCCGACTGAACCGGCCTCCGCGTTCAGGGATCGGCCCCACCGGACCGACTCCCGTCACCCGGCATCGCCACGAGCGAACCCGTCTCCGATCAACCGACCCCACCCGATGAGACGCGGTTACGCCGTCACCCGGCATCGCCACGAGCGAACCCGTCTCCGATCAACCGACCCCACCCGATGAGACGCGGTTACGCCGCCACTCGGCCTCCCGACGACCCAGTTCGGTGGCCGGTGGGCCCCCATGGAGGTATTCCTCCAGAATCGCCTTCCACGGGAGTTCCGCGTCCAACCGCCCCAGCAGGGAGGAGATCCCCCAGGCCAGGCGGTCGAGCAGAACGAACCCGGGGGGCATGGTGAGGGATCGAACGACCTCCTGGCCCGGACCACCCAGGTCCAGGAGTGTCCCCAGCGCCTGGCCCACCCACTCCTGGGAGAACCGGAACGTCTCGGTGAAGAACGGCTGGTAGGGGGCGCTGACGTAGTTCCAGACCGTCTCGGCATCGAGGTCGTGACCGGGGGGCAGGAACCCCGTCTCGACCATCATCTCCACGGTCCCCTCGCGGTCCCGGGCCAACAGGGGTTCCAGGATCGGGGTCAATGCCTCATACTCCCCCGGGGCCCATCTCTTCACCAGACCGAAGTCCACGAACCACACCTCACCGCTCCCGGCGAAGAGGAAGTTTCCCGGATGGGGGTCGGCGTTGAACACCCCGTGTACGTGAACGCTGTCCTGGGCGAAGCGGAATACGGATTCGGCGGCGGTGAGCCGCTCATCGGAGTCGGCGGTGGCCACGAACTCGTCCAGGGAAACGCCCTCGGCCCAGGTGGTGACCAGCACCCTTGACGTGGAGAGCTCCTCGATCACCTCGGGAACCCGAATCGTGGGATGCCCGGCGAAGCGCCGGGAGAACACCTGTTGATCAACGGCCTCGCGCCGGTAGTCCAACTCGCCCAACATGGCATCGCGCAGCTCGGCCACCACCGATTCCATGTCCACGTTGCGGAAGCTCAGGGCCCCGGCCATCGCCGTGACCCAACGGGCGTTCTCCAGATCGGCGGTTATGGCCTCCGCCGCCCCGGGGTACTGCACCTTGACCGCCACCCGGCGACCGTCGGCCAGGACCGCCCGGTGGACCTGACCCAGGGAGGCCGCGGCCACGGGTCGGGCCTCCCAGTCGATCAACCTCCCCGCCAACGGGCCCAGGTCCTCCTCGACGACCGACCGGGCCAGGGCCGGGTCCATGGGCGGTGCCTGGGTCTGGAGCCGGGCCAGGTTGGCCCTCCCCGCCTCGGGGAGGCCGGTGGCGAGGTAGCTGGCCATCTGGCCCAGTTTCATCACCGCCCCCTTCATCTGACCGAACTCCCGGGCCACCTCCTCGGTCGTGCGGATCAGGTACTCCTCCTGCAGCTCGCGTGCCCTCTCCGGGGCGGCCATCGAGGCCCTCATCCTCGTGGTGGCCAGATCCCGGGCCCTTCCGGCGGCCAGACCGGCCAGCCTTGTGGCCCGGCGTGCCTCCACCCGACGCTTCGACCACCACCGCGCCAATGCCACGCCCGTACCCACGGTCACCAGCCCGAGGAGGGTGCCGCCGGCCACGCGGGTCCCACCGGGGGCGCCACATCGGATCCGGGTCACAGCGCCGGGGTGGTCCCTCCGTCGGGGGCCGTATCAACATCGGGCAGCCACGCCACCACCTCGGAGGGGTCGGGTCCGTCGGGCCCCTCCACGGCCAGGGCCGCGAGGGACCTCTCCACCGCGTCCATCTCCGACTCCACCCTTTCGAGCAGTCCGACATCGGCCGGGGCCTCGTCGTCGGCCCCCACCGTCGGGCCGGGGTGAGCGTCGGGGTCGGGATCCTCCCCGACCAAACCGTGATCGGGAGCACCGTCGGTTCCGCTAACCGTGTTCATCAGCCGGGGTCTTCCTGTCGTCGGGGACCGGACTCGGGACCCACGCTACGTCCTCGACCGGGACGTTTGACCCGACCCCCGGTCGGCATACTTTTCGGAGGTGGGATCGGCACCGGCTCGATCCTGCTCTACGCTTCCTGAGGTCCCAGGACCAGATCGCCCCTGTGGCCAAGCCGGGTAAGGCAGCGGACTTTTAATCCGACGATCGTGGGTTCGAATCCCACCGGGGGCACCACAGCGACCACCGGGGAGGGGCTGAGCCCCCACCCGCTCGGCGAACGAGATCAGGGGCCGGGCCACCTCACCACGGGGGTCGACCCGTCCTCCCCGGGGAACGGGGATCAACGCCGCCTCAGACCCCGGAGTGTCCGAATCCGCCGTGTCCCCGTTCGGTCTCGTCGAGCTCGGCGACCTCGGTCCAGTCCAGCTCGGGAACCGCGAGGATCACGAGCTGGGCGATCCGGTCCCCCCGGCGGACCGAGAAGGCCTCGCTGGGGTCGGTGTTCAGCAGGACGATCCGGATCTCTCCCCGATAGCCCGAGTCGATGAGACCGGGGGAGTTCAGGCACGTGATCCCGTGACGGGCGGCCAATCCGCTGCGGGGCAGGACAAACCCCCCGTAGCCCTCGGGTATCGCCATGTGGAGGCCCGTGGGCACCATCTCCCGACCACCGGCCGGGGGTATCACGACATCGACCGACGACCTGAGATCCACACCGGCGTCACCCCGCCGGGCCCGCTCGGGGAGGGGAATGTCGGCCACCTGGCGACTGACCGGGATATTGAGCATCACCGGAGGGTACCGCCGCTCCGGTGAGCGCCTCTACCATGGGCGACCGTGCTTGCCTGGATGGACCTGGAGATGACCGGCCTCGAACCCGATCGCCACACGATCGTGGAGATAGCCACCCTCATCACCGACGATCAACTCGAGATCATCGCCGAGGGCCCCGATCTGGTGATCCACCAGGATCCCGAGGCCCTGGCGGCCATGGACGACTTCGTCACCGCCATGCACACCCGCAGTGGTCTGCTCGAGCAGATCAGGGACTCGACCACGAGCCTCGAGGAGGCCGGAGAGCTCACCCTGGAATTCCTGCGCGAACACATACCCGAGCCCCGAACCGTCCCCCTGTGCGGCAACTCCATCGGGACCGACCGGAGATTCCTGGCCGCCTACATGCCCGACATCGAGAACTTCCTCCACTACCGATCCGTCGACGTGTCCACCATCAAGGAACTCGCCCGTCGCTGGCGGCCGACCCTGCTGAAGGAGGTCCCGGCCAAGAAGACCTCACACCGGGCCCTGGACGACATCGTGGAGAGTCTCGATGAACTCCGGTTCTACCGGGACCACTTCTTCGACCTGGGCCCCGAGGCGGGCCGGTAGGGACTCCCCCACCCTGGGGCGACGGCCTACCGTTCGGGACCCGGGATCCCCGAGGGATCCACCGATCCATTCGGGCTCACCCCGCAGACCGGTGGTGTTTCCCGACCCGCTTGGGTTCCGGACCCGGCCTGGACCAGACGGGACACCGAGGTACTGGCCTTGACCTCGCCCTCGACCACGAACCACTGATCGAAACCACCCTCCCGGTCGGCCCGGACCAACGACACGTCGGAACCGGGGTCGATACCTCCCCCGTACTCCACCGAGGCCCGGACCCGACCACCCCACCGTCTGATGGCCAGCTCCTCCTCCACGGCCTCCCAGTAGACAGCGTTGTTGACGTGGCCCATCAGATCGAAGTCCACCGCCCTCAGGGGCCAGGGACGGACCTCGCTCCCCGGGCCCGGGGGGGCGTGCACCAGGCGGGCCCGGACCCGACGACCCCCGGCCGCCTCCCCGTAGCAACGGTGGAACTCCTCCCCCAGCTTGCGGGGAGCGCCCGACTCGCGGTCGATCCGCACCCAGACCACCGCCGCCTCGAGGAGGCCGCCCCGCTGACCGCGAATCGTCGTCCGGCGCTCGGCCCAGCGACTTCCGGTACCCCCGCACCAGGTTCGGATATCCACCTCCTCGTCGAACGCCGGGGGGACCACGACCTCGATCAGGGCCCGTCTCACCACCCAGAACATCGAGTCGACCAGCCCAGCGGCGGCGGCGTCGTCATTGGCGACGTCCTGGAGGTAGCGGGCGGCGGCGTCGAGACGTAGGCGACCCCGAGGGTTGACGTCCCCGAGTCTCACCCGGCGGGTGAGGGAGAAGCGCCTACCCACCCCTGAATCGGGTATCAGTTCCGTTGCGCCCTGGGTCACTGCCACGGGGCCACACCCTAACCAGGCCACGAACCCACCGGCGGGTCCGGGAGCGGGAGTCACAGCGGCCACCTGGCGAAAGGTGACACCGACAGCGGCAACTTGCCCGGTGATCGATAAATAGGTTGACCCGGCCCCGCGATTCTGGTCCCCTGTTCATCACCACCCGTCACCGCGCTCGTAGCAAAGGAGGCCACCGATGAAGTACCAGGCTCAGACCACCCACATGTCGAACCTGGCCTCCGTGGCCCGCCTGCGCCATGAGGCCGTCTGGGGATCGGGCTTCCGAGCCGTGTCCACCCTGGCCGTGTCCGGCATGACCAAGCCGGTCTGTGCCTATCTCGGGACCACCATCCCGAACCGGCACCAGGTCCGGCGACCTCCGGGGACTCCGATGTAGCTTCACCGCACACCGAGAGAACTTTCAGAGGCCGCCGGATTCATCCGGCGGCCTCTGTCGTACCCGGCAACCGGCCCGTACTTCCCACCCACCCGAACCGCTCCACCACCGACCGAACCCTCGAACCACCAGCCCACCCGGGGGAGGGCACCATGCTTGCACCAGAGTTAGACCCAGATACCGAAGACCGGGCCTGGAGCTCCCAGGGTCGATGCGTCGACGGGGCGGCGACCATGACCCGCCTGTTCTTCTCCGACGAGCTTCACGACATCGCCCGGGCCAAGGCCATCTGCGCCAAGTGCCCCGTCACCGCCGAGTGCCTGTCCGCCGCCCTGAGAGCCCACGAGCCCTGGGGAGTCTGGGGGGGACAATTGGTGGTCAACGGCCGGATCGTGACCAACAAGAGGGCCCGGGGCCGTCCCCCGAAGAACCCCGTTCCCGCCGTGGCGGTGGACGAGGTTCCCATTCCCCCCCACCTGATCCGGTCGGCCTGATCCGGCCCGGCCCGGGTGGTCCAAGTGAGGGATCCCGGAGGGATTCCAACAGACCACCCGGGCCCCACCCCGGGAGACGGACACAGCCGACCGGCGACTGTTCGAGGCCCCCCAGGGCCCACAAGTCGGCCCGGGAAACAAACACAGCCCCGGTGGGGTTGGGGCCCCACCCCGGGAGACGGACA
>JALSTE010000770.1 GCA_026983855.1 Acidimicrobiia bacterium | reverse complement strand
CGGCCACCGAGGTCGTGACCGGCATCGTGAACAGCATTCCCGGTTTCCGGGGCCTGGACTGTGGCGAGCTGTCCAACGCCACCGCCATCGAGGCCTTCACCGCGGTGCTGCTGCAGCTCAACGTGCGCTACCGCACCCGGGTGGCCCTCAAACTGGTGGGCATTGAGGCCGCCGACCCCGGGGGTGGGTGAGGCTCCCCCCGTCCGGCTCCGTCCACCGGCGGGTCCCGGGGGTGGACCGTGGCCGAACCGGGCACCGGGCCCGCTACGTTCGGTCCCGTGATGAGGCTGTACGAGACCCGGGCCCGCCGGGTGGTCCCCTTCGACCCCCCCGGCCCGGTGGTGAGGCTCTACGTGTGCGGCATCACCCCCTATGACGCCACCCACGTGGGTCACGCCGCCACCTTCCTCACCTACGACGTGCTCCAGAGACGCCTCCGGGACCTCGGCTACGAGACCCGCTGTGTGCGCAACATCACCGACGTCGATGACGACATCCTGGCCCGGGCGGCGGCGGAGGGTGTGCACTACCTGGACCTGGCGGCGGGGGCCCTGAGGACCTTCGGCGAGGACATGGAGGCCCTGGGTGTGCTCAAGCCCTGGCGGGCCCCCCGGGCCACCTCGGCCATCAGCGACGTCAGGTCGTTCGTGGGTCGGGTGCTGGAAAGCGGCCACGCCTACCAGTCCCGGGGATCGGTGTTCTTCGACACCTCCACCGCCCCCGATTTCGGTGACCTGTCGGGTCGGCGGGCGGCGGACCTGCCACCGGTCGCACCCGAGGGGGCCCCGGAGGGGGCCCGCCATCCCCAGGACTTCGTGCTGTGGCAGAAGGCCCGCACCGGGGAACCGAGCTGGGACTCGCTGTGGGGCCCGGGTCGCCCCGGATGGCACGTGGAGTGCTCGGTCCTGGCCCTGCGGGAACTTGGGCCCCACATCGACCTCCACGGCGGAGGCAGTGATCTGATCTACCCCCATCACGAGTGCGAGACGGTTCAGGCCGAGGCCATCACCGGTACCGAGTTCGTGGGTCACTGGATGCACACGGCGATGGTCCATCTGGACGGGGAGAAGATGGCCAAGTCCACCGGGAACCTGGAGTTCATCTCCGATCTGCGCCGGGGCCACGATCCGATGGCCATTCGCCTGGCCCTGATATCCCACCACTACCGCCACCCGTGGGAGTGGTCGGCGGACCTGTTGGTGGGGGCGGGGGAGAAGCTGGCCCGCTGGCGGGCGGCCGGTACCGGGGAAGGGGCCCTCGAGGAGGTCCGGGCCGCCCTCGACGACGACCTCGACGTGCCCTCCGCCGTGAAGGCCATCGACGCCGCGGTGGCCCGGGGGCGGGGGGTGTCGGCGGCCCGGGAACTCCTGGGGGTGAGATGAGGCTGGTCCCCGGCGGTTGCCCGAGGTGGCTGCGGTGGGTGGCCCCCACGGTTGCCTTGGGGGTGAGATGAGGCTGGTCCCCGGCGGTTGGCTGAGCTGGCGGCGGGGGGTGGCTCCCACGGTTCCCCTGGGGGTGAGATGAGGCTGGTCCCCGGTGGTTGGCTGAGCTGGCTGTGGCGGGTGGCCCTCGGGGTGGTGGCCGCCATGGTGGTGCTGGTCACCTCCGCCCCGGCCCTCCCCGGAACGGAATCGCTGACGGCCGTGCCCGCGACGGGCGCCCATACCATCGGCGGCGGGTCGGCCCCGGTGGGGCCGGGGAGATCGGTGGCCGTGACCGGGGGCGACCGGGTGCTGGATCCCGGCACCGTGGCCGCGGTGGAGGGGTTGCTGGCGGCCCGGTCGGCCGCGGTCGCCAACGGTGACACCGGGGCCATGGACCGCCTCGTGGACCCCTCCGCCCCCGAGGACTTCCGCCGGCGCCAGCGCCTCCTCGTCGATGGTTGGGCCACCCTTCCGGCGGGGACCTATGAGGAGGAGCTGGCCCGACCGGCCCTGGACCTGGCCCCGCCGTCGCTGGTGGCCGGGGCTCCCCCCGGGGCCCGGGTGATCGTGGTGGAGGTGGTCCGCCGCCAGCGGTTCGTCGACTACGACCCCACCGACAACGCCACGTCCACCTACCTGACCCTGGTGGACCGCACCGGTGGGGGTGGGTGGACCGTGCTCGGTGACGAGGCCCTCAGGGCCGTGGGGGTGGTGGGGGAGAGGTACCTGTGGGAGCTCTTCGGGGTCCGCAGCGTGGCCACCGACCGGGTGCTGGTGATCGGCACCTCCGGTGGGGCCGAGCTCCGGCGCCTGGCCTCAGAGGTGGAGAGGGCCATCGTCCGCTTCGACGCCGTGTGGGGGAGGCCGTGGTGGGGGAGGGTGGTGGTGCTCAACCCCGGTGACGTCACCGAACTGGAGGCCCTGTTGGACCCCACGGTCGACGTATCGAAGTTCGTGGCCTTCACCACCCTGAGAGTGGACCGCACCGAGGGTTGGGAGGTGACCGCACCCCGCCTGGTCATCCAGCGGGAGAGGTTCGGACGGCGTTCGGCCGACTCCCGGGTGCGGGTGCTGGTGCACGAGATGGCCCACGTGGCGACGGTGGCGGACTCGGGGCCGATGACCCCACTGTGGGTGCACGAGGGCCTGGCCTCGTGGGTGGAGGCGGGCCGGCCGGTTGACGACGGTGGCGACTTCGGCGGGTTCCCCGGGTCCCACGAGTTCCGGACCGGGTCCCGCGACCGGATCGCCGCCGTGTACGCCGAGGCCCGCGACGACATGGCCACCCTGGCCGGGACGGCGGGCCCCGACGCTCCCATTGAGTTCTTCGACCGCCTCGGGGCCGTCCGCATCGCCGCCGGCACCCTCGACCACCACGTGGGAAGGATCGTGGACGAACTCCTGGGTTCCTGAGGCCCGGATCCCCGGGATCGAGGGGTACCCGGGCCGCGGGACCGGCCTCCCGCCGATCGCCGGGCCGGGCCGAGGGGCCCGGGATCAGTATCCGATGTCGTTGCTTCCCGGGGTCACCAGGCCGCTCTCGTAGGCGAACACCACCGCCTGGGCCCGGTCCCGCAACCCCAGCTTGGTGAAGATGGCCGAGACGTGGGTCTTCACGGTGGCGGTGCCTATGTAGAGGGTCTCCGCGATCTCCGTGTTGGCGGCCCCGCGGGCCAATTCGGTGAGGACGTCACGCTCCCGTTCGGTGAGTGTCCCCAGACGGCGGCCGAGAGCGGAGTCCACGGCCAGGGTGCGGGCGAAGCGGCCGATGAGGCGACGGGTTATGGCCGGGTCCAGCAGGGCGCCGCCCTCGAAGACGGTGCGCACGGCGGGGGCTAGGGCCTCCGGCGGGAGGTCCTTGAGGACGAAACCGCTGGCCCCCGCCTGCAGGGCCCGGTACACGTACTCGTCGGGGTCGAAGGTGGTCAGGATGATGACCTTGAGGGGCCAGTCGGCCTCCTCCAGCACCGCCGCGGTGGCGGTGAGTCCGTCCATCCCGGGCATCCGGATGTCCATGAGCACCACGTCGGGTCGTTGCTCCCGGGTGGCCTCTATGGCCTCCAGCCCGTCGCCGGCCTCGGCCACGACATCCATGTCGGGCTGGTGGTCCAGGACCATGGCGAAACCGCGGCGTACGAGGGCCTGGTCGTCCACGACCAACACCCGGATGGTCACCGGGACCGTCCCGGACGGGGAAGGCGGGCCTCCACGACGAAGCGGTCGGGCGGTCGGGGTCCGGCCACGAGGGTGCCGCCGAGCAGGTTGACCCGCTCCTTCATCCCCACCATGCCGAAACCGGACCGGGGCAGGTCCGGCGCCGACACCGCGCCCTCGATGGTGTTGGCGACGGTGACCGTGATCTCGCCGTCCGTCACCTCGAGGGTGATCTCCACGGTCGGTTCGGGCCCGGCGTGCCTGACGATGTTCGTCAGGGACTCCTGGACGATGCGGTAGACGGAGAGGTCCACGGCGGCGGGCAGCTCGACGGGCGGCCCGCTGACGTCGAGGGTGACCCCGGCCCCGGTGCGACGGAGTTCGTCCACCAGGGCGGGCACGTCCGCCAACCCCCTCTGGGGACCGAGGTCGTCGGAGTGGTCCCCCTGGGGTCGGAGGACACCGAGCAGGTGGCGGAGTTCACCGAGGGCCTCGCGTCCCGCCCTCTCGATGTCGCCCATGGCGGCCACCGCGGCCTCGGGGTCCTCCCCGGCGATGGTGCGGGCCGCCCCGGCCTGGACGGTCATCATCGACACCTGGTGGGCGACCACGTCGTGGAGTTCGCGGGCGATCCGGGCCCTCTCCTCGGCCATGGCCCGGCGGGTCCGGGCGAGCTGGTCCTCCCGGAGTCGTCGGGCCCTCTCCCTGAGCAACGCCAGGTACTCCCCCCGCTCCCGGACCCGGCGACCCACGTACCAGGGGATGATCCCCGCCATCAGGGTCGGGGCCACGTCCACCCGTTGGTGGGGGTCGATGACCCCACCCAGGAGGCTGAGGGCCACGAGCGAGGCCGGGATGGCGACGCTCAACGCCGGGTCGCCGACGTAGCGGCCCACGGAGTACACGGCCACGATCAGGGCCAGGTCCTGCCCGTCCCCGTACCCGGCCAGGGCCCAGAGGACCAGGAATCCCGCCAGGAGGGCCGACACCCCGACGGGGTGATTCCGGCGTGCGATCAGGGTGGCGGCGGCCAGGGCCAGCAGGACCACGGCGGCCGGGGGAATGTCGCCCACCGACCGGGGATCGAACCCCTCCCCGTCCGCCACGGCACTGGCGGCGACGGCCAGCAGCGAGGCCGCGAACACGGTCACGGCCAGGACGGCGTCGGCGGCACGGGGCCAGTGGGCGAAGGGCCCCCGGTGGGGTTGGGGCTCACCCCCACCCAGGTGGTCCGCCAGGGCGCGCCACCGTCCCCGTGGTGGTGGCCCCGGTGTGGTGGAGGTGTCGACCATCTCTGGTCCCAACCGTAGACGGGCACCGCCCGACCGGTCATCCCTCCCCAGGGGGATCCGACCCCCTCCCGAGGGGGGAGGCGACGCTCCAGGGGATCCGTGATGTGTGTCCACCCGATCGGACCCTCATCCCGGGGGCAGAGATTCCACCGGGGCCGTACCGTGTCGGGGTTCTCGGGCGGGCCCCTAGTGTCGTGGGGTTGGCGGATTTCGGGAGGTTCCTCAACCGTGGCTGACGGACTGGATCGGATGTGGGCGGGATGGCGGGGTGAGTACGTCGCCGGTATCGGTGAGGCCCCGGTTGGGGGATGCCCGCTGTGCGGGGCCATCGACCCCACCGGACCCCAGGCGGGTTGGATCATCCACCGGGGAGAGCTGGCCACGGTGATCCTGAACGCCTTCCCCTACAACAATGGCCACCTGCTGGTGCTGGTGAACCGCCACGTGGCCGGTCTCGACGCCGTCACCGAGGAGGAGGCGGCGGAGCTGTGGCGGCTGGTGAGGACCGCCCACCGGGCGATCCTGGCCGCCTATGAACCCGATGGGGCGAACATCGGGGCCAACCTGGGCACCGCGGCGGGGGCCGGTGTGCCCGATCATCTGCACCTGCACGTCCTGCCCCGGTGGGCGGCCGACACCAGCTTCGTCACCTCCGTGGCCGGGATGAGGGTCCTGCCCGAGACCCTGGACTCGGCGGCGGCCCGACTCCGGGCGGCCTGGCCCGCCGACACGGACGCTGACACCGACACGGACACCGACGCCGACATCGCGGCGGGGACCCCGGGGGAGGCGGAGGGTCCCTGACGCGGTAGCGTTCCCGCTCGTGAACGGCACGACCCCCTCCGAAGAGGAGACCGGCGAGGAGTTCCCCCCGGCCGGGCTTCCCACCCCCACGGCGGGACACCCGGTGGACGACACGGTGGACGAAGCCGTGGACGAAGCCGTGGACGAAACAGCGGACGAAGCCGTGGACGAAACAGCGGAGGAAGCGGTGGAGGAGATGGTGGACACCCTCCCCGAGGACCTGGATCGCACGTTCGGTTCCCCCTATGAGTTCCCCGACAACAAGAGGCGCCGCATCCCGGGCATCCTGTACATCCTCACCGGCGTGATCGTGGGGGGTTGGGCCCTGTCGGCCGGATCCGACGCGGTGCTGGTGAACGGCGGTCTGCTGGCCGGCTGCGGGGCCCTCATCGTGATCGGGGTGTGGCACGTGCTCACCGCCCATCCCCTGAAGTTCGACGAGAACGAGGCCCTGGTCGCCGCCACCCGGGCCGTGGGTTTCGCCGTGGGCCACGCCTCGGCCCAGCTCGGGTGGCGGGGACTGCTGAGCCGACCCACCTGGCGGATCCTGCTCTACTCCGCCGAGGACCCCCCCGAGCAGCGGGGTCTGGTGCTGGTGGACGCCGTGGACGGTTCCATCGTCGACCAGTTCACCGAATCCAATCCCGAGGACTGGTCGGAGATGCTCGGCTCGGGTTCCCGTGGCGAGGGTGGGTCCCCCGAGGAGGGGACCCCGGCGACGGACCGGGCCGGGGCGGAGTGAACGCGTGGTGAAGAAGTCGGCGGCCCGGCGGGTTGCCCTACCCTGAAGGATCTGCGGCTCGTCCCTACGGAGGGGCCCGAGGAGAGAGATGTTCGACGGAAACTGGCGAAAGGGTGTGGACCAGGTGGTCCGGCCCATAGGACGCAACCTGCACCGGGCCGGGATCAGCGCCGACGTGCTGACCACCATGGGACTGGTCATGGCCGCCGCCGCCGCGGTGGTCATCGCCCGGGGTGGCCTGAGGGGCGGGCTCATCCTGTTCGGACTGTCGGCCCTGCCCGATCTGCTGGACGGGCCGGTGTCCAAGGCCGCCGGCACCTCCTCCACCCGGGGGGCGTTCTTCGACTCCACCGCCGACCGGGTGACCGACGCCCTGGTGCTGGGGGGTATCGCCTGGTACCTGGCCGGAACCGAGGGCGGTCACATGGCGGTCCTGCCCTACGCGGTGATGGCGGCCTCCCTGCTGATCTCCTATGAGCGGGCCAAGGCCGAGTCCCTCGGATACGACGCCAAGGGCGGCCTCATGGAGAGGGCCGAGAGGGTGCTCGTACTGGCCTTCGGTCTGCTGTTCGACTCCCTGTTGATCCCCGTGCTGTGGTTCATGCTGGCCGCCACCCTGGCCACCGCCGCCTACCGCTTCGCCAAGGTGTGGCGTCAGGCCTCCGTCGACCGCCCCACACCGGCCCCCCGTCAGGAGTCGGAGTGGCGCCGTC
>JALSTE010000769.1 GCA_026983855.1 Acidimicrobiia bacterium | reverse complement strand
GGCCGCCAAGAAGACGTCGGATCTCATCCCGTTGTGTCACCCGCTGCTGGTGGGCTCGGTGTTCGTGAACTTCGAGATCGGCCACACCTTCGTGGAGATCGAGGCCCAGGTGGAGACCCACGACCGGACCGGGGTGGAGATGGAGGCCATGACCGCCTGCTCGGTCGCGGCCCTCACCATCTACGACATGTGCAAGGCCGTGGACAGGGGAATGGTCATCGGAAGTCTGTCCCTCTGGGAGAAGACCGGGGGTCGTTCGGGCCACTACCGCCGTGACGAATCGGCCGCCGACACCGTGCGCCGGCTCGAGGCCGAGGCCGAGGCGGTGTCCGACATGACCGACGCGGTGCGGGCCGAGAACCGTCTCGATGGCCCCGACGGGGATGCCGCACCCGAGGTGGACGTCTGATTGGCCGGCCCCTCCCCCCGGCCCGGATCCCACCCCGACGGGTGGAGGTCGATTGTTCGATGTTCAAATGGCCTTTCACCACTGAGGGTGTGACTGGCTTCACAAGATTACGAATCCCAGGTTCCTGTTGCGTGTTTGTAGCCAATCCGTAATACTGTGGCCCTTCAACAGGATGTCGTACATCGAGACCGCGTTCGGGTCCCGAGGAGATCCTGCCACCATCCTTCACCGACACGTTGCGGGCGAGGTGTCCCCAATCCATGACTGACTCCACTGCGATCGGCCTTCATCGCTGTTCGACAGGTTCAGCAATCGGTAGTTCCCCGAGGCCCTCGCGTCCCTGGACCGCGCCCGGTACCCGGTCGCCTGAGAGCACCCGTGAGGTCCGCCGATGATCACCGGAGTGGTGCTCGCGGGTCTGGCCGTCATGTGGGCCGGGGTGCTCGGCTGGGAGTGGGTGGAGCATCTCCGGGAGGGAGGTGGGCGTCGTCGCGACCCGATCACCTCCTTCCGCAGCCAGCTCCACACCCTGGGCAGGACCAGTGGTGTCCGGGCTCCGGCCCGAACCCCCGGTCACCGCAGCCTCTCCCGGGCCTCGGAGTTGGGCACCGTGGGCGGGGCCATGCCACTGAATGGGGCCGAGGCCGCCCGGCGGAGGCGTGACGTGGCCTCGCTGCTCATCGCCGGATCCGTCATCACCGTTCTGGGTTGGTTGACCACCCGTTCCGTCCTGGCCCTGGCTCTGGCTCTGGTGGTCGTCGGCCTGACCGCCACCTACGGTTACCTGTTGCTGCGTCGGCAGCGGCTCATCGCCGAGCGGGCCCTCAAGGTCACCTACCTGCAGAGGGGAACCACCCCGGCTCCGGCCCGGGCCTCCTACCGCCGCTCGGCCAACTGATCTCCGTCTCCGAAGGCAGGCGATGGCGTATGTGTCGGGAGTGTCGCGCTATACACTGATACTCCCCACGGGGGTGTAGCTCAGCTGGTAGAGCACTACGTTCGCAACGTAGGGGCCGGCGGTTCAAGTCCGCTCACCTCCACTGTGTCGTCGCCACGAGTTCGCGACACCTGCGGTATCGCTCATGGGGGGAT
>JALSTE010000768.1 GCA_026983855.1 Acidimicrobiia bacterium | reverse complement strand
GGAGCCCTCTTCGCCGGGGAGTCCATGTTCCATAGGGCGACCGACGCCTCCAAGGTGGCCCTGGTGGCCCTGGTCGACGCCCTCAAGAGCACCGGCGGGGCCCTTCTCGACGTCCAGTGGAGGACCGATCACCTGGCCAGCCTCGGGGCCCTCGAGGTCGACCGCGAGACCTACCTCGAGTACCTGGCCCGGGCGGTGACACTGCCCCTGGCCGAGATCTGGACCCGGCCGATGTCGTTCCGACCCGTCACCTGAGGGGCCCGCCGACCGGCGTCAGCCACCCGCCGAGGGCCACCCCGAGAACCCGCCGACCGGCGACCATCACCGAGGCCCCGAAGGCCACCCCGACGCTCCGTACTGGCGCCGTGGGGCGGCCACGGCCGACAATGGCGGTGTGGCCGAACGTGACCGACCCTGGCTGATGAGGACGTACTCGGGGCATTCCACCGCCGAGGCGTCCAATGAGCTCTACCGCACGAATCTGGCCCGGGGGCAGACCGGGCTGTCGATCGCCTTCGATCTGCCCACCCAGACCGGCTACGACCCCGATCACCCCCTGGCCCGGGGGGAGGTGGGCAAGGTGGGGGTGCCGGTGGCCCATCTGGGGCACATGAGGACCCTCCTGGAGGGGATACCGGTCGGGGAGATGAACACCTCGATGACGATCAACGCCCCGGCGGCGTGGATGCTCGGGCTCTACGTGGCCCACGCCGAGGAGACCGGGGTGAGCCCGGGTCTGCTCCGGGGCACCACTCAGAACGACATCATGAAGGAGTACCTGAGCCGGGGTACCCACATCTTCCCCCCCGGTCCCAGCCTCCGGTTGACGGTGGACACCATCGCCTACTGCGCCCGTCACGTACCCCGCTGGAATCCGATCAACATCTGCAGCTACCACCTGCAGGAGGCGGGGGCCACTCCGGTGCAGGAGATCGCCTACTCCCTGGCCAACGCCATCGACGTGCTGGACGCGGTGCGCGACTCGGGCCAGGTACCCCCCGATCGTTTCGCCCGGGTGGTGGGAAGCATCTCGTTCTTCGTGAACGCCGGGATCCGTTTCGTGGAGGAGACGGCCAAGATGCGGGCCTTCACCGAGATGTGGGACCGCCTCACCGCCGAACGCTACGGGGTGGACGACCCCCGCCTGCGCCGCTTCCGCTACGGGGTGCAGGTGAACTCTCTGGGACTCACGGAGAGCCAGCCGGAGAACAACGTCCAGCGAATCGTGCTCGAGGCTCTCGGTGTGACCCTGTCCAAGCGGGCCCGGACCCGCTCATTGCAGCTACCGGCCTGGAACGAGGCCCTGGGTCTCCCCCGACCGTGGGACCAGCAGTGGTCACTGCGCATTCAGCAGGTCCTGGCCTATGAGACCGACCTGCTCGAGTACGACGACATCCTGGACGGCTCCCACGTGTTCGAGGCCCTGACCTCGGAGTTGATCGAGAGGGCCACCGCCGAGATGGAGGAGGTGGCCGCCATGGGGGGTGCGTTTCGGGCCATCC
>JALSTE010000767.1 GCA_026983855.1 Acidimicrobiia bacterium | reverse complement strand
GGCCACTCCTCGATCAGGCCAAGACTGTCCACGGGCCCGAAAGTACTCCCTGACGTCCCAGAGTGTGCTCATAACCACGAAACGTGTTCAGATTCGTCGGTGGTCGGGGCCCCACACCCGCAACCACCCAGTGACCGGTGGGTGAATCCGCGCCGCCCGGGGGGCACGGCCGGACGACTCAGCCGCCGGCGTCGACGGGCAGCACCGCTATCTGAATCGACTGGCGGAACTCGATTCCCGGGGGGAGCACGAGGGTGGTGCTGGTTCCCGTCGGACGGTGGAATGCCACGATCTGGCCCTCACCGCCCAGGAAGAGCCACTGGCCGTCGGGGCTCCAGGCCACACCACGGCCCACCGACACCTGCACGGGGGTCTCCTGACCGGTCGCCAGCTCCACCACGACACTCAGGTTCGAGGTCCCCGAGACCCCGATGGCGGCGTCGGCGGTGGGAGCCACCACGTCCCGCACCCACCAGATCCCGTTCACGTCCACGTCGGCCTCGGGGAACCTGTCCACCTGGCCGGTCTCCAGATTGGTCCGCACCAGGCCGCACCTCAGTGACTCGTCGCAGACGCGATGCAGGATCCAGGGTGGGGAGGCCGCCAGAAGGGCCCCCTCGGCGACCCTCCGGTAGCCGTCGCCGTCCTCGAGGTAGATCCCACCGGTGTCACCACCGCCGAGCATGAGCAGATCCCCCCAGGCGGCCAGGGGACGCGCCCCTCCCGGCGCCGGGGGAGCCTGACGTCGGGAACCGTCCATGCCCACGCGAATGGGCGAGAAGTCGGTGTCACCCCGGTAGGCCGTGGTCACCCAAACCTCGTCATCCCCGATGGCCGCCACGCCACCGCCGCCGGAAATAGCCGCTATGTCCCCGCCGACGGGATCGAAGGAGTACAACTCGTCGCTGGTGCCGATCACCAGACGGTCCCCCACGGCGGCCAGCAGATTCACGAAGTTGACCCCAAACGGGGACAGATCGGTCAGCACCACCTCCCCCGTGTCGGGCTCGAACAGGGCGATGGCGGTGTCGTCCACCGACCAGAGCACCAGGCGGCTCCCCGTGGGGTACTGGTCGAAGATCCCGTCGGCAGCGGTGATCACACCCGTCGTGGGTACGGCGAACTCCTCCCCGGCCACGGTTCCCGCCGTCGCCCGGGCCGGGGCCGGAACCGTCGACACCGGTCCGGGAACGGAGGTGGACACCCCACCGCTCGTCGGGGGCGAGACGCCGGCGGGTGGAGACGCGGGCGTATCCCCCGCCGTACCGGACTCAGCCGTCGCCGCCTCGCCACCCGACGGGCCACCATCGCCGAGCACTGACGCCCCGAGGGCCGCCAGGGCCAACACACCCACGACGACCGCGAAGATCAGCACACCTCGCCTCAGGGCCGGGGGAACCTCGGCCACCTCCGACGGGGACTCATCGGGGGCCGACTGCAGGAGCACCAGGGTCTTCTCGGCCTCATCGCGCCCCTCGTTCACGGGGCCAACCTAGCAACAGGGG
>JALSTE010000766.1 GCA_026983855.1 Acidimicrobiia bacterium | reverse complement strand
GTGAAGTCCTCGTTGCCCTCGGCGGTGAAGTCGTCGGTGATGGTGACGTTCACCGTCTTGGACGTCTGACCCGATCCGAAGGTCTTGACCCCCGAGACGGCGACGTAGTCCGCACCGGCGGTGGCCGAACCGTCGCTGGTGGCGTAACCCACCACCACGGGCCCGTCGCTGCCGCCGATGCGCTCGAGGGTGATGGTGACACTCCCCCCGGTCTCGCCGACGTTGTAGGTGGCCGAGGCGATCCGGACACTGCCGGCCAGATCGTCGTCGTTGATGTTCACGACCTTGGAGTTGAGGGCCCCCACGTCACCGGCTAGGGCCAGACCGAAACTCTCGGGACCCTCGACGCTGTTGTCGCCGATGATCGTCACCGGTACCGAGACGTTGGCGTCCTGACCGTTGGCGAAGTTGATCGGGGTGTTCACCGCCCCGTAGTCGCTTCCGGCGGTGGCCGTGCCGTCGGCGGAGAGCAGGGTGGCCGAGATCGCCCCCTCCGAGCCTCCGGTCCGGGTGACCTCCACGTTCAGGGTGGTGTTCACGTCGGCCTCGGTGACGCTCTCGTTGCCGGTGGTGAACACGATCTGACCCTTGGAACCGTTGGTCTCATCGGAGATGGCCAGGTCGTGAGTGGCCCGGGCCGGGTCGATGGTGAGGTTCACCGGGTTGGAGAGGGTGATGGGGAAGTGCTCGGTGGGTTCGCCGGCCGTGTCGTTGAAAATCGACACCGTCAGGGAGGCGGTGGCGTCACCCACGGCGAAGTTCAGTGTTCCCCCGGTGGTGCCCCCGGCGATGGTGAAGTCACCGTTGTTGATTCCCCCGACCGTGTAGTCGACCGAGGCGGACTGAATGGTGTCGGTGCGGCTCACCTCGATGGTGACCACCCCGCCCAGGATGTCCTCGAAGACGGCGGTGTTCGCGGTGTCGAACCCCACCTGGCCGGGCGCCGCCCCGGCGGGGGCCGCCCGGCCCACTCCGGCACCGGTGAAGGCACCGGTGATCAAGAGGGCGGCTCCGGCCACCCGTCCCCACCGAATTCGGGATCGCTTCATTCGCCCTGTCCGCTCCGTCTTCATCCTCGCTCGGCCCCTCCGGCGCCCGCCTGGGTTGGGGTTCGCCCAGCCCGAGGCCCCGACACTCTACGGCCTCACCGCTGGGTTGTCGACTACGGAGAGTGGCAGTGCGGGCTGTTCGCGCCACAACCCTAGTGCCCTCACCCTCCGGAACGTCAGCGGTGACCGTCCGTAACGGACCGAAACCTATCTCGCCCCACCCTCAGGAGCCATCCCGGTCGCCCCGAGACGGCATCAAACCACCAACGGGGACCCCACCGAACTCCGGGCCGCCTCAACGCAACCCCCCGACCCCTCCGGCCCTCAAACCACCAACGGGGACCCCACCGAACTCCGGGCCGCCTCGGCGGCGTGGTAGCTGGAGCGGGTCAGGGGTGAGGCCTGGACGTGATCGAACCCCATCCTCACCCCCGCGGCCTCAAACCAGGCGAACGTC
>JALSTE010000765.1 GCA_026983855.1 Acidimicrobiia bacterium | reverse complement strand
CCTGCGCAACGCCGTGACTCCCGACGAGATGTACGAGTCCTACGGTGCCGACACCCTGCGTCTGTACGAGATGTTCATGGGGCCGATGGATCAGGATCGCCCGTGGGAGACCAAGTCGGTGATCGGCTCCCACCGTCTGCTCCAGAGGGTCTGGCGAAATCTGATCGACGAGGAGACCGGCGAGCTGAACATCGCCTCCGTGGAGGCCCCCGAGGAACTCCGGAGGGCCCTGCACCGCACGATCGCCGGTGTCGGTGAGGACTATGCGGCCATGAGGTTCAACACCGCCATCGCCAAGATCACCGAGTTGAACAACGAACTCACCCGCCACGAGGGGCCCACACCCGAGGAGGTCGCCACCCCGCTGGTGCTCATGCTGGCCCCCCTCGTCCCCCACTTCGCCGAGGAGCTGTGGGCCCGCATGGGACACCCGCGCAGCCTGATCCGGGAGCCGTTCCCGGCCTTCGACCCCGAGCTGCTCACCTCCGACACGGTCGAGATCCCCGTGCAGATCAACGGCCGGGTGCGAACCCGCATAACGGTGCCCACCGACGCCGACACCGAGGCCATGACCACCGCGGCGATGGCCGCTCCCCGGGTGGTCGAACTCCTGGCGGGGGCCGAACCCCGCAAGGTGATCGCCGTCCCCGGCCGGCTGGTCAACATCGTGGTCTGACCCCGCCCACCGACTCCCCTCCGGCCATGGCCGCTCCCCGGGTGGTCGCGCGACCACATATTGCGGTCGCGTTACGGAAGGCGCGCGATCTGATCTAGGCTACGCCGCCGTGGAACCCATCATCGCCCACCTCATGACCGGGTTTCGGAGGTCCCCCAACAAGGTCGATTCGGACGGACGGCGGTGATCCGCCGTCTCACGGCCCTGGTGGCCGTCCTCGTGTTCACCGCCTCCCTGGGCGCCTGGGTGGCGGGGGCCGAGAGTCCCGAGGACACCATCCGTCAGGCCCGTCAGCAGAGGGAACAGATCCGCCGCGAGAAAGCCGACCTGGCCGGGCAGATAGACGTCCTCGAGGCCGATGAGGCCGAGCTGGTGGCGGCTCTGGAGGCCCTCAACGCCGACATCGAGGCCCAGCACCAGGCGATCGCCGCCGCCGAGCAGAACGTGAGGGAGGCCGAGGCGGTGTCCGCCGGACTGCGGGACCAACTGGCCGAGACCGAGATTCGGGCCGAGGCCATCCGCAGGGAGGCCGCGGCCCTGGCCCTGGCGGAATACGTACAACCCAGTACGATCGGCGAGTCCTTCGTGGAGTCATCGGATCCCTCCGAGGGGGTGAGGCGGGACGCCCTGGCCCGGGCGGTCAGGCTCAACCAGGTAGATGTCCTCGACCGTCTCCGGGAGGTCGGCGAGGACCTGGATCTGCTCCGTACCGAGGCGGCGCGGGCGGAGGCCGACGCCCAGTCCGCCCGCGACGCCCTCGAGGCCGAACTGGCCCGTCTCCAGGGGAAACTCACCACCCAGGAGGAGGTCAGGGCCAGGCTCGAGGGCCGGATA
>JALSTE010000764.1 GCA_026983855.1 Acidimicrobiia bacterium | reverse complement strand
CAGGTACCAGGCGTCGGACACGGCCAGGTTCAGCCCCTTGGCCCCGGTGGGGGGGACGATGTGGGCCGAGTCCCCGGCCAGGAACAGGCGCCCGTACCTCATGGGCTCGGCCACGAAGCTGCGGAGGGGGGCGATGGACTTCTCTATGGAGGGCCCGGTGACGATGGCGTCGGCGATGTCGGAGGGGTAGCGGGCCTTGAGCTCGGTCCAGAAGCGGTCGTCGCTCCAGTCCTCCAGGGTGTCGGTCAGGGGAACCTGGACGTAGTAGCGGCTCAGCATCGGGTTGCGCATCGAGCACAGGGCGAATCCCCGCTCGCTGCGGCTGTACACCAGGTAGGGGTAGGGCGGGGTCTCCGACAACAGGCCCAGCCAGCCGGTGGGGTAGACCTTCTCGTAGGTGCGGAGGACGGAGTCGGGGATGACCGTCCGGCTGACCCCGTGGTAGCCGTCGCACCCGGCCACGTAGTCGCAGTCGATGCGATGGGTCTCACCGTCCTTGTCGAACGTGACCCAGGGGGAGTCGGTGGTGACGTCGTGGGGGGTCACGTCGGCGGCCTCGTCGATGACGGTGCCCCCACGGTCGTCGGCGGCGGCGTAGAGGTCCTCGGTGAGCTGGGTCTGGCCGTAGACCATCAGCTCGCGGCCGGCGTACTTCTGGGTGTCGATTATGAAGCGGTCGCCACCGGTCCAGGTGACCATGCTCCCCTTGTGGACGATGCCGTCGCGGTCCATCCGCGCCGACAGACCGGCCTCCCTGAGGACCTCGACCGACCCCCATTCGAGCACTCCGGCCCGGATACGGGACAGGACGTAGGCCCGGGTGCGCTTCTCCAGGACGACGCTCTCGACACCCTCGAGGTGGAGCAGATGGGACAGCAGCAGCCCGGCCGGACCACCTCCGATGATCACGACCTGGGTGCGCATGCTCGTTCCCCCTGAGGTTGGGTGGCTCGTGGCGGAGCTTAGACCACCCGTCCGATATTGTGCACAATGTTGTATCCAATCGGTCCGGCACGCTTCCGGCCGTCCACCCGACCGATCAGCGGGTCGACGGCCGGGTCGATCGCCGGCACCGCCATCAGGGGGGAATCGACCCGTGAAACGACATGTGATCGTCCGCAACATCGAACGGGCCGACCCTGCGACCGTCGACGCCCTGGCGCCGGTCGGCACCGCCACCGTGCACGAGGCCATGGGCCGTCGGGGCTACGTGGGGCCCGACATCAGGCCCATCCAGCAGGGGGTGAGGGTGGCGGGCACCGCGGTCACCGTCTCCAGCCATCCCGGTGACAACCTCATGATCCACGCCGCGGTGGAGTACTGCGCCCCCGGTGACGTTCTGGTGGTCACCAACACCGCCCCCTCCACCCACGGTATGTTCGGGGACCTGCTGGCCTCGTCGCTGATGGCCCGAGGGGTGCGGGCCCTGGTGATCGACGCCGGGGTGCGTGACACCGCCGATCTCCGGGAGATGGGCTTTCCGGTGTGGACCCGCCACGTGTCGTGCCAGGG
>JALSTE010000763.1 GCA_026983855.1 Acidimicrobiia bacterium | reverse complement strand
CGACGTGGCCAAGGCCGTCATCGCCGGGCGGCTGGGGCGGCGCCTCGGAGGTGCTGCGGGCCTCCAACTCGGCGCCTCGGCCGCCGTTGTCGGGCACTGCCATCCCCCGGGTCCGCCCGGGAGGCGTCGTCCCGGAGGCAAGGGGGTGGCGACGAGTATCGGTCAGGTCCTGGTCGGATTCCCGGTCTACTTTCCGATAGACGCCACCGTGGCGGGCCTGACGGTGGCCATGGCCCGTCGCCGACGGGCCATGGTGGCCAACACCGTGGCCTCCGTGGCCTGGGTCGGGTGTTCGATCCTCTGGTGGCGTCGTGGGTGGCCGAACCTGTGGGGCCCCGAGGTGGGGGTGTCGTTGCCGGTGGCCAGTGTCATCAGCGCTCTCACGATTCTGGATCGGTTCGCCCGGACCGATTCGCCTCCCCCCGGGGAGCTTCCGTGATCGCTCTGGTGACCGGTTCCGGTGGCGGGTGGTGGGGTTGGTTCGTAGGTGGGGAGCTTCCGTGATCGCTCTGGTGACCGATTCCAACGCCCAGCTCCCGGCCGCCCTGGCCGAGGAACTCGGTGTCGTGGTCGTCCCCCTCTCGGTCTCCATCGACGGTCACCATCACCACGAGGGGGTTGATCTCGATGTGGACGAGTTCTACGCGGCTCTGGAAGCGGGAGCCGAGATCAGCACCTCCCAACCCTCTCCCGGTGAGATCGCCCGGACCTATCGGGCCCTGGTCGAGGCCGGAGCGGACGAGATCGTCTCGGTGCACGTGACCGGGGCCTTCTCCGGGACCCTGAACTCGTGTCGGTTGGCGGCCGCTGACGTGGGCGTGCCCGTACACCTGGTTGATTCGGGCCACATGTCGTTCTCATTGGGATGTTGTGCCTGGGCGGCGGCGGAGGCCCGGGAGGCGGGTCTGGGCCCCGAGGAGATCGTGGCCCGGATTCACAGTGTCTCCGGTGTCGTGCGCAACGCCTTCGTGATGGAGGATGTGGGGCGGGCCCGGGCCGGTGGCCGGGTCCCCGGTGAGGTGCTCGATGGCATAGATGAGAGGCCCGGAGTCCCGGTCCTGGAGATGGCGGGTTCCGATCTGACCGTGTTGGGGGAGGCCCGAACGGAGACCTCCGCGGTGGACATGATGATGGGCGCGCTGGAGGACTCCCTGGCCGCCGACCCCCACCGGGAGGTCAACGTGGGGGTGGGCGGGGGCTCGGCCGCCACGTTCGGAGTCACCGATCAACTGGCCCGTCGGGTGGAGGTGATGGAGGGCGTGGCCCGGGTGGTCCGCTACCGCTGCGGCCCCACCGTGGGGGCCTTCAGCGGTCCCGGGGTGGCGGGCCTGGTCTGGTATCCGCGCTGAGGTCGGGGCCGGGTGGACCGGTGGGGTCCAGGGGGGCCACGGGCAGTCCCTCCGGGCGGCCCACCGGCACCGGGGATCAGTCCATCCGGGCGGCCACGAGTTCTCCCAGCAGGTCACCGAGGTACAGGTAGACGGCGTAGGGGGCCGAGTTCGGATCGGTGGGGTCCAGGACCGGTGGGTCCTCCTCGGACACGTCGAGGCGGGTGCCGAGCACGAGGCGGAGGTCGTTCACGGAGCCGATCCAGGCGTCGAGCTGCTCCTCGGTCACCTGGTCCCGGGAGAGGGTCTCCTCGAGGAGTTCGAGTTGCTCGAGGCGATGGCGCAGCAGATCGTCCCTCATGAGAGACTGGTACTCGGCCTCCAGGTTCTCCTCGTCCACGTAGGCGACGGGAAACAACCTGCGGGCGGCATCGGGTACGGCTCCGGAGGGACCGGTGGCCATCAGCAGCTCCCGCAGCTGGGGGATGAGGTGTTCCAGCAGGAGCCTCTCCTGATCGTCGATCCTCAGGCTGTAGCGCCCGGAGCGGTGACGACGAACCCGACGTCCGAACACCTACTGGTCGTCCTTCTGCATGGTGGCCCACAGACCGTGCTCATGGAGGCGGAACACATCCAGCTCAGCCTTCTCCCTCGACCCGGCGGAGACCACGGCCCGTCCCTTCTCGTGGACGTCGAGCATGAGTTTGGTGGCCTTCTCCCGGGAGTGTCCGAACAGCTTCTGCAGCACCATGACCACGTAGGACATCAGGTTGATCGGGTCGTTCCACACGATCACGACCCAGGGGGTGTCGGTCTCGACGGTCTCATCGGTCGTCGGTTCGTGGACCGGGGTCGAGGTGGACGGAATCGGCACCCCACCATTGTCGCCCCGACCCGGGGCGGAAACAACGTCCCACCCCACCGGGGGGCGGGGACGGGCTGGCCGAGGGCCTCCGGCATCCCCCGGTAGGGGGGAGCGGCTCCGGCAGGGCCTGGTGCCCGAAGGCCACAGGCCCGGCATCCCCCGACGATCTCCGGGTCGTTCCGATGGCCCCCCTCGTGGAGCGCATCTGGGCCCTGGAGCCGGCTCGAATGGCCGAGGTGTGCACCGCCGTGCTGGCCGCCATCGACAGCCACTCCCGGCCGTGAAGATCAGCGTGGGCCCTGACCCTCGCCCGGGTGGCCGAGAGGACCCCCTCGGGTGGTCACGGGCGGAGACGGGGCCGACGGGCCGACGACGTCCGGGATGGGGGTGCAGCCGGATCGCCACCCCCTCCCCCCGCCACGGGGCCGTGTTCGTTCCCCGGTCGACCCTCCGGGATGCGATCGGACCTCGGCGAAGCCCCATCTGGTGGTGGTCGGGCATGGCGGTGGGGGCGTGGTGGACCTATCGTGTCGGGCGTGACCGTCGAGACCGGACCGGTCGGGACCGATTCCCGATCCCCCTCCCCCCGCCTGAGGCGCCGGGTGGCGGCGTTCGTGGCCCTCACCAAGCCCCGGATCATCGAACTGCTGCTCGTCACCACCGTTCCGACGATGATCGTGGCCCACAGGGGCCTGCCTTCGGTGTGGTTGATGGTGGCCACGGTCGTGGGGGGCACCCTGTCCGCCGGTGGGGCCAACACCTTCAACATGTACGTGGACCGCGACATCGACCGCCTCATGCAGAGGACGGCGGGGAGGCCTCTGGTGACGGGGGAGGTGGAGCCCCGGGAGGCCCTCGTCTTCGGTCTGGTGATCGAGACCGCGGCGTTCGCCCTGCTGTGGGTGGCGGTGAACCTGCTCTCAGCCCTGCTGGCCCTGGCCGCCTGCCTGTTCTACGTGTTCGTGTACACCCTGTGGCTGAAACGGACCTCCACCCAGAACATCGTCATCGGGGGAGCGGCGGGAGCCGCCCCGGTGCTCATCGGGTGGGCCGCGGTCACCAACGGTCTGGCGATCGAGCCGTGGATCCTGTTCGCCCTGATCTTCATGTGGACCCCGCCCCACTTCTGGGCCCTGGCCATCAAGTACGCCGAGGACTACAGGGCGGCGTCCGTGCCCATGATGCCCTCGGTGCGATCGGCCCGGTCGACCGCCGTGCAGATGGTGCTCTACACCGTTCCCACCGTGGCCCTGGGCACGATCTTCGGTTTCGTCGCCGACCTGGGCTGGGTGTACCAGGTGGGGGCCACCGCCGCGGGACTGTGGTTCCTGTTCGAGACCGTCAGGCTCCTCGACGACCTCTCCACCCGGAGGGCCATGAGGGTGTTCGGGGTGTCGATCACCTATCTGACGGTGGTGTTCGCCGCCATGGCGGCCGATGTCCTCACCTCGTCGTGGCTGTGATCGGGCCCGTGCTCTCGCCGGCCGACCGCCGGGTCCCACGATGTCGGTTCGAACGCTGCCATCCTCATGAGTAGAGTCCTTCCCTGAATCCGTCCGTCGGCCCGTGAGGGTCCACGCTCAGCGACGGATCCCCCGCGGCTCCCGCCCGGGTCGGATCGTCAGCCAGGAGTGAGAGCGAGCGATGTCAACTTCGAGCACCGAGACGACCGTGCCGGCGGCCTCGACGGCCGCGCCCCCGGAGGACCCGAGTCTCATCGGGCTGCTCCGCACGACGGATCACAAGCGCATAGGCCGCATGTTCATGGTCACCGCCATGTTCTTCGGCCTGTTGGGGGTGGTGCTGGACCTCGTGGTCAGGACCGAGCTGACCAACGAGACCGACCGGGTCCTGCTCGGAGTGGGGTCGTTCGGGCAGATGTTCGCCCTGAGCCATGAGATGCTGGTCCTGCTGTTCGGGGTGCCGTTCTTCCTCGGAGCCGCCATCTACCTGATCCCCCTCCAGGTCGGGGCCGGGAACTGCGTGTTCCCCCGGGGTGCGGCCGGTGCCTTCTGGACCTGGTCGTTGTCGTCTCTGATCCTGCTCGGCGCCTACGCCGGTGACGGGGGTCCCTACGGGGCCAACGGTGACAGTGTCGACCTCTATGTCGTGGCCCTCGGGGCGGTTCTGGTCTCTCTGTTGTGGGCCGCGGTCATCGTGGCCACCACCGCCTTCACCCTGAGGTCCCCCGGCCTGTTCCTGGATTCGGTGCCCCCGTTCACCTGGGCCTCGATGGTGACCGCGGTGATACTCGTCGTCAGCCTCCCGGTCATGATCGCCAACCTGCTGTTCAGCTACGTGGATCTCCGCTACGGGGAGATCTACCTCCAGGGTGCGGGGGGGCTCTGGGCCCAGCTCGACTGGCTCTACCGGGCCCCGCAGATATTCCTGTTCGCCGTACCCGCCCTCGGTGTGGTCGCCGAGGTGCTTCCGTCGCTGGCCCACCGCCACATACGCCACCGCCGGATGCTGAACGCCGCCATCGGTAGTTTCGCCCTGTTCGGTTTCGGGGCCTGGGCCCAGGTGAACATCACCCAGGGCGAACAGCTCACCGACGGAGCCTCGGGACTGCTGCTGGTCCTGTTCCTGGCCGGGGCCCTGGTCACGGTCCTCGCCGTTCTGGGACTGACCGTGGGCGTAGGCTCCACCGCCCGCCCCTCGGCTCTTCTCTCACCCTCGGGTCTGGCCGCCCTCGGGGTGGCCCTGCTGGCCATGGTCGGGTCGGCGGTCGCCTTCCTCGGTGCCCTCCTGGACTGGATCGAGTCCAACGGTTGGTTGGATATCTCGCCCGATGCCCCCCTCCGTCTGACCACCTGGAACTACTCGGTGTTCGCGGCCTTCGCCTACGGGACCCTCGTTCTCGGGGCCATGGCCGCGGTCATGTGGTGGACCCCCAAGGTCTGGGGTCGGGAGGTGCGATCGGTTCCGGGTCGCATGGCGGCCATCGGAACCACGTTGGGCGTCCTCACCATGATCGTCGGTGCGGCCCTGTCGGGAATTCTCACCGGTCAACCCGATTTCACCTTCTCCGATCCCGATTTCACCGATGTGTACGGTTCGCTGCTCCAGGGGAACGGGGCCGACATCTACAGTGCCGTGGTCCTCGTGGGGCTGCTGGTGGTGGCCTTTTCGGTGGTCATGGCCGGGCTGGGTCTCTTCCAGGGATTGGCCGTGAGGGAGAGACCGGGGCCCAATCCCTGGAATGCGGTGTCCCCCGAATGGGAGCTGCCTTCGCCGCCCCCGCCCGGGGTACCCGCCGAACTTCCCGAACTGAATTCGGGCACCCCGATCCTCGATGAGGAGTCGGACACCAAGGCCCTGGAGGTGAGCGCCTGATGGATCCCGAACTCGCTCTGGAGACCGGCCCCCTGAAGACCGGTCCCCGTACCCAGGTGACGGCCACCGCTCTGGCCATCGGCGGCTTCGCCATGGTGATCGCCGGGCTGCTCGGGTTCTACGTCAGCCGACGGAACCTGGTGGCCTCCCCGGGTTCCAACTGGGTGCCCGATGAGGTCACCATTCCCAACGCCCAGTTGGTGATGGCGATGCTGACCGCCCTGATGTCATCCCTCACCGCCCAGTGGAGTGTCTGGGCGAGCCGGCGCAACTATCAGGCCCACACCTACGTGGGACTGGTGGTCACGTTCCTGTTGGGGGCGGCCTACCTGAACATGCTGATGTTCTCGCTCAACACCATGAACATCGTCATCGGCCAGGGCGAGTGGCAGAACCTGGCGTTCACCGCCACCGGATACCTCATCGCCCTGATCATCGGGTCGTTCATCTACCTCGGGCTGATGGCGTTCCGCTCCCTGGGTGGCGACCTGGGGCCCGATGGTTCAGCCCCCCTGGAGTCGGCGGTACTCTTCTGGCACTTCACCGTCATCGCCTACGCCGCCATCATCTACGTCGTCTACATCGTCAAGTAGGGACCAATGTTCGGAAGCGCAACCAAGTTCAACCTGGGGGCCTCGGGCCTGTTCGCCCTGGCGGCCCTCTACATGGGAATCGCCAGTGGGGCCGACACCGCCACCGACGTGGCCTTCCTGGCCACGGTCGTGCTGGGTACCGTCGCCGCCGTGTTCCTGTGGTTCGCGGTCGTGTCCTTCGCCGGGGGTGACCCGGTCTCCCTCGACCGCTCGCGCGAGCACATCTACCTGACCTCCCCCGCCTACTGGCCGCCCATGGCCGCCGCCGGGGTGGGAATCATGACCGTGGGTCTGATCGTGAACACCCAGTTGACCCTGCTGGGAGCGGCGGTGCTCGTTCTGGCGGCCCTGGAGTGGACCCTCTCGGCCTGGGCCGATCGCCGCACCCCCGACATGAGCCGCAATCTCGAGGAGAGGGCCCGTCTGGCCCTGCCCTTCCAGGTCCCGATCTACGGTGCCCTGGCCATCGCCGTGCCGGTCTTCATGCTGTCGCGGATCCTGCTGTCGCTGGAGCGCAACGTGGCCAGCATCACCGCCATCGTGGTGGCCGCCGCGGTGCTGGCCTTCGCCTTTCTCGTCTACCTGGTTCCCAGTGTCAGGGACAACATCATGGTCATCGTGGTGGCCCTGGCCGTGGTGGCCCTCATAGGGGGCGGGATCGTGGCCGCCGCGGTGGGTGAACGCGACATCGGCCATGAGGGATCGGGTGAATCGGCCCCGGTGTCCCAACTGGCCGGGTACGGGACCTCCCCGGTCGCCATGGCGACCCTGGTGATGCAATGACCGAAGCGAACACCAGAGGGTGGGATGGCCCCACCGCTCCGAGACATCAGGTAGAGATGAACGAGCAAGTTTCCAACCCGGGCCCAGCCAGGGGGGGTCGCCGTCGGTTCCGGTTGTCGGCACTGCTTCCCGTGGGCCTGATCCTGATCCTGTCGGCGTGTATCAACAACAACCAGGACAGCCTCGATCCCCACAGCAAGCCGGCCCGAGACATCGACCGGATCACGAACATCACCGGGGTCCTGGCCATCATCATCGGCCTGTCCGTGTTCACTGCGGTGGTTCTGGTCATCATCAAGTTCC
>JALSTE010000762.1 GCA_026983855.1 Acidimicrobiia bacterium | reverse complement strand
GAGCGGTCTAGATCGGTGACGGTCAGATTGACGTGTTCGAGCCTCATGTTCGCCTCCTCGCGTCCAGAGGACCTCACCCGAGAATCGCAGACCCGACCCAATAACGCAAGTGAACACTTTTTGAATTGGGTGACAGCGTGGACACCGAGGTGGCGGCCCGGCTTCAGAGTGGGAAGGCCGCGGCCGGATCCAGTGGGCCAACGACGGGCGTGGGGACGACGGCGGGATCTCCGTCACCCGGGTGGGTGGGGCTCACATGACCGCGTCGACCTTGGCCTTGAGGGCCCTCAGCCCGGCCTGCTTGGCCTTGAGTTCCTCGGTGAAGGAGGACACGATCGAGTGGTGGATCTCGGCGGAGATCTCCTCCAGCCGGTTCTCCAGGAGTCCCGAGAGCATCTCGGCCTCCTCGGGGGTGATTTCGACTTTGGCCACTTGCCAGCTCCCATCTCGCGGAGCCAGCGATACTACGTCTCCGGAGCGCGACCCAGGAATCCCGCCGGGCGACCCGGGACTCCACGCCGAAGTGGGGGGTGGGGCGGCGTCCGTCGGGCCTTCGGTGGCCGGGTGGCGCTCGTGGGCCCCGACTTCGACCCCGCCCCGGTGACGGGGACCACTCCGGGGGTTCGCACTGAGGTCGGCCCCCGGGCCACAATCTGGTCCAACGATCATGGAGGGTCATGGCCAGCTCAACTGAGGCGAGGACCGGGAGCGCTGAACCGGTCGGGGCCCCCACCCTGCTCATAGCGAACCGGGCCGAGATCGCCGTTCGGATCGCCGCCACGGCCGCCGATCTCGGGATGCCCACGGTCGCCGTGCACCCCGCCGACGATGTCGGATGCCTACATGTGCGGCGCTGCGACCGATCGGTCGAGCTGCCCGGCAGCGGAGCCCGGGCGTACCTGGATCCCGACAGTCTGATTCGCGCCGCCCACGAGACCGGCAGCACGATGTTGCATCCCGGATACGGCTTCCTGGCCGAGAGCGATTCGCTGGCCCTGGCCTGTGAGACCGGCGGGGTGACGTTCGTCGGGCCGTCATCGGACATCCTGGCATTGTTCGGTGACAAGCCCCGGGCCCTGGAACTGGCCCGGAGACAGGGTGTGTCGACGCTCGATCCCGGTCTCGGTGAGTTCGGGGACGCCGCCGGGCTGGCCGATGCGATTATTGGCCGACAGGCTGGGGTCGGCGGCAGCGGTCCCCTGTTGATCAAGGCCCGGGCCGGAGGCGGTGGGCGGGGCCTGGCCCTGGTGGACTCGGCCATGGCGGCCGATGAGATACGGCGGGCCGCCGCCAGGTGCGCGGCCGAGGCCGAGGCCGCGTTCGGCGACGGCACACTGTACGTGGAGCGGTACCTGGGATCGGCCCGCCACGTCGAGGTCCAGATCCTGGGCGACCGCCACGGGAACGTGGTGGCCCTCGGCGAGCGCGAGTGCAGTCTGCAGCGTCGCCGTCAGAAGCTGGTCGAGATCGGACCCGTACCGGGAATCCACCCCCGCCTCCGTGAGCGCATCGTCGAGGACGCCCTGACCCTGGCCCGGGCGTGTCGCTTCGACAACCTGGGGACCTTCGAGTTCCTGGTGGACGTGTCGGAGACCGGGGGGCGTCTCGAGGAGGGCTGCCCCCACCACTTCATCGAGGCCAACGCCAGAATCCAGGTCGAGCACACGGTCACCGAGGAGACCACCGGACTGGATCTCGTGGCCCTCCAGATAGCGGTGGCTCAGGGGGCGACCCTGGCCGAGCTGGGGCTGGCCCCCGCCAGTCCGGTCCCGTCCCGGGGTTTCGCCATCGAGGCCCGTGTCAACACCGAGATTCTGAGCCCCGACGGGCAGGTGGTACCCACGGCGGGCACCATCACCCACCTGGATCTCCCCGGTGGCCCCGGGGTGCGGATCGACACCCACGCCTACGCCGGATACGGGATCCATCCCGGGTTCGATTCACTCCTGGCCAAGATCGTCGTGCGGGGCAGCGACGTCGACTACCCCGGTGCGGTACGCCGGCTCCGGCGGGCCCTGGCCGCGTTCGGAATGGATGGGGTCGACACCAACATCGGGTTGCTGTCGGCCCTGGCGGAACTCCCCGAGATCGAGGCCGGGGTTTTCACCACCACCTTCGTCACCGACAGGCTGGCGGATCTCGCCACCGGACCGGTCGAGATCGACACGGGCGGATCCCACGCAACCGGGAGCGGCCCGGCCCTGGCCGGCGCGAACCTGGCTGGTGACGACCCGCTGGCGGTCCTGGAGTACGGCCGTTCGCCATCACCGGTGAACAATGAGTCCGAGGCCCTCACCGGGGGAGAGGAGGCCTCCGATGCCACCGGGACGGTGCCCGCCCCCCTGCAGGGCACGATCGTGGCCGTGCTGGTGGAGATGGGCGAGGAGGTGCCGCCGGGGCGGGAGATCGTGGTCATGGAGGCCATGAAGATGCAGCACGCGGTGCGGGCCCCCGAGGGGGGGATCGTCACCGCCATAGCCGTGGAGCCGGGCCAGGCGGTGATGGCCGGTCACCCCCTGCTGACCATGACCCCGGCCGAGGTCGAGCCCGACCTCGAGGAGGGCCCGAACGAGTTCGACCCCGACGAGATTCGCCCCGATCTGGCCGAGGTGGTCGAGCGTCACCGCATCGGCCTCGACGAGGCCCGGCCCGAGGCGGTGGAGCGGCGCCACCGCCGGGGGCACCGAACGGCCCGGGAGAACCTGGCCGACATATGCGACCCCGATACGTTCGTCGAGTACGCCCCCCTGGTGGTGGCGGCCCAACGCAAGCGGCGCAGCCTCGAGGAACTCATCACCCGCACCCCCGCCGATGGCATGATCGCCGGGATCGGGGACGTCAACGGGGATGTCTTCGACGCCGATCGGGCCCGGTCGGTGATCGTGCTCTACGACTACACGGTCCTGGCCGGGACCCAGGGACACGAGAACCACCGCAAGAAGGACCGCATCTTCGCCCTGGCCGCCGACCGGGGATTGCCGGTGGTTCTGTTCGCCGAGGGTGGTGGTGGTCGACCCGGAGACACCGATGGGGTGGGGATCGCCGGGTTGGACGGACCGGCCTTCCATCTGTTCGCCAGGTTGAGTGGCCGGGTCCCCCTGGTGGGGATCACCACCGGTTTCTGCTTCGCGGGTAACGCCGCCCTGCTGGGCTGCTGTGACGTGATCATCGCCACCGAGGACGCCAACATCGGCATGGGTGGTCCGGCGATGATCGAGGGGGGTGGCCTCGGGGTGTTCCGTCCCGAGGAAGTCGGCCCCATGTCAGATCAGGTCCCCAACGGGGTGGTGGACGTCACGGTGGCCGACGAGGCCGAGGCCGTGGCGGTGGCCCGTCGGTACCTCTCCTATTTCCAGGGACCGCTGAGCGACTGGGAGGCCCCCGACCAGAGACTGCTCCGCCGGGTGGTGCCCCAGGACCGTCTGCGGGCCTACGACATCCACTCGGTGATCGAGGGCCTGGCCGACGTGGGCTCGATCCTGGAGCTCAGGCCGTCCTTCGGACCGGGCATGGTCACCGCCCTGATCCGCATCGAGGGCCGCCCCCTGGGTGTGATCGCCAACAACCCCCTCCACCTGGCCGGGGCCATCGACAGTGACGGAGCCGACAAGGCCAGCCGTTTCATGGCCCTGTGCGACGCCTTCGACCTGCCCATCCTTTCGTTGTGCGACACCCCGGGGATCATGGTGGGTCCCGAGGCGGAGAGGAGCGCCCTGGTCCGCCACGCCAGCCGCATGTTCGTGACCGGGGCCAGTATCAGCGTGCCCTTCATGACCATCGTCACCCGCAAGGGTTACGGACTGGGTGCCATGGCCATGGCCGGGGGTGGCTTCCGGGTGCCCCTGTTCACCGTGGCCTGGCCCACCGGGGAGTTCGGGGGTATGGGCCTCGAGGGGGCGGTCAAGCTGGGTTACCGGCGTGACCTCGAGGCGGTGGAGGATCCCGCCGCCCGCCGGGCCCTCTATGAGGAGATGGTCCAGCGGATGTACGACCACGGAAAGGCGCTCAGCGCCGCCACCCACTTCGAGATCGACGACGTCATCGACCCCGCCGACTCCCGCCGGTGGATCCTCTCGGCCCTCACCCCGCCCCTGCGGGGACAGTCACCGCCCGGGGAGCGCCGGCCCTTCGTCGACACCTGGTAGGGGATCAGGAACGCAGGCGCTCCAGGAGCCGGCCGAGTTGCGCCCCCCGCTCGGGGGAGTCGGGGGGTTCGGGGCGGTCGACGGGCTCCATTCCCCCCATGGAGAAGATCTCGGCCAGGAGTCGGTGCCACTCGGCCTCGGTGACCGCCACCTCGGTGATCGAATCGCCCTGGTGGTACTTGAGCCGGTCGTGGAGGAGGGTGACCCGACCGGTGGGGGTGAGGCGGGTGGCGAAGCGGGTCTCGGTCCAGTGCAGACCCGGGGTGTGCTGCAGGCGGTCCGACGCCGGGGCGAAGTGGGCGAGGTCCACGTCGCGGAGAACGGCCCGGAACTGTGGTGCCCACCCTCGGTCCCCTAGGGCCTCCAGCAGCAGTTCGTCGCCGGTCCGGCTCAGACGGTGGGGACGGGGCCTCGAGTCGAGGTCGGTGGTGGTCCCCCCGCTCTCGGGGAGGGGCAGGGGCACGGTGAAGGAATCACCGAACCCCACGTCCACCAGCCAGGTTCGTTCCAGATGCACCAGGAGGGTGAGATGGTCGGGGGTGGGTGGTTCCCCGTCGCCGATGAGGACCGAGGCCGCCAGGCGTTCGACGGTGAAGCCCAGGGATTCCAGCAGCAGGGCGAAGGCGGAGTTGAGCTCGAAACACCAGCCTCCCCGGCCCCGCTCCACGATCTTGGTGACGGCTTGGGTGGCGTCGAGGGGAACACCCCTGCGGTGGTAGACGTCGAGGTTCTCGAAGGGAACGGTGCGCAGGTGTGCGGCCATGAGGATGGCCAGCCCTGACTCGTCGGTCTCCGGTGGTTCGGACAGACCGATTCTCCGCAGGTAGCTCTCGGGCCGGGGATCTTCCATGGTCAAGTTCTACCGGTCGCCGATCGCCGTGGGAGAGTTGGTGGGGGTAGGGACCCCGACGCCGGACGGCAGGGGAGGGAGCGGAGATGGACGGTCACATGGACGGTCACACAGGCCTCAGGCGAAGGCTCGGGTACCGCCATCCCGTGTTCGCCTTCAGTTGGTGGGATCCCGACGTCGCAATCGCCGCCTCCCGGGCGGGGGGCGTCGGCGTGTGGGGGTGCACCCGACGCACACCCGAGGAGATAGACGAGGGCCTGGCCCGCATGGAGAGGGAGTTGGAGGGCCTGCCCTGGGGAGTCGACCTGGTGATCCCGGCGGGGATGCCCGACAGCGACGACCGGGCCCGCATCGAGGCCGAGCTCCCGACCGGGCACGTGGAGTTCGTGCGGGATCTCCGCCGAAGGTACGGGGTGCCCGACGACGGTCTACCCGGGTTCAGGTCCCGTTTCGTGCGCAGCGTGGAGACGGCCGAGGCCCAACTGGAGGTGGTGATGGCCCACCGCATCCCGATCCTGGCCCTGGGGATCGGGTCCCCGGCGTGGGCGGTGGAACGAGCCCACGAGCAGGGTTCTCTGACGGTCGCCCTCGTCGGTAGACCCCGACACGCCGAGGCGGCCCTGAGGTCCGGGGTCGACATCCTCGTGGCCCAGGGAGCCGACGCGGGCGGCCACACCGGCACCGTCGGCACCTTCTCACTCCTGCCCCGTGTCGTGGACCTGGCCGGGGCCACCCCGGTTCTGGCCGCGGGAGGGGTGGCCACCGGACGTCACCTGGTCGCGGCCCGGGCCCTGGGGGCGGCGGGGGTGTGGATGGGTACCGCCTTTCTGGGCTCGGCCGAGGCCGCCCCCTCCGAGACACTGCTGGCCCGCCTGGACGCCGCCGACGTGGACGACACGGTCGTCAGCCGGTCCCAGAGCGGCAAGACCCTCCGCATGGTGCGGTCGGCCTGGAGCGACGAGTGGCAGGCGCCCGGAGCTCCCGAACCACTACCCATGCCCCAACAGGACATCCTGATAGGGGATCTGCTGGGTCAGGTCCTGCGCCACGAGATCGAGCCCCTGGTGCACGAGGCGGCCGGTCAGGGTGTGGCCTGGCTCCGACCCCGCCGCACAGTGGCCGAGATCATCGAGGAGATCGTCTCGGAGGCCCGCCAGGTCCGGGACCGGCTGTGTTCAGGGCCGTCGGAGGGGGAATGAGCGGCCCCATCCCGATGTTGAACCCCACGGTGAAGCACGGCAGGAGACACCGATGAGCAAGCGCAAGGCCGGTTGGAAACAGGGTGACGCCTCCCGGGAGACCCGGGTGATCCAGTGTCCCGAGTGTGGGGCCAAGAATCGGGTGCCCGCCGCCGCCAAGGGGCGCCCCCGTTGCGCCAAGTGCCACGCCGACCTTCCGTGGATAGTGGACACCACCGACCGCCAGTTCGACTCCGTCGTGTCGGGGCCGGTTCCCGCCGTGGTCGATCTGTGGGCCCCGTGGTGCGGGCCCTGCAAGGTCATCGGCCCGGCCCTGGAGAAGGTGGCCCACGACATGAAGGGCGACATCAAGTTGGTGAAGGTCAATGTGGACCAGAACCCCAAGGTTTCCGCCCGCTATGGCGTACAGGGGATTCCCACCCTGCTCTTCCTCGACGACGGTGCGCTGATCGACCAGGTGGTCGGGGCCCGGGGTGAGCGTGAGCTCAAGAAGTGGATCAACCAGAACCTCAAGAAGGTGGCCCGCACCCGCCCCTGAGGAGGTCGGTTTCGTCGTCCGCCCGTACCGGGCCCACCTGGGGCCGGGTTCTCGTCGGCTGCAGGTGGGGTCAAGGGCTCAGGGGTGACCGACGTTCGGGCCCGGCGGGGTCCAGACGTTCGTATCCGGGGTGCCCGGTGCCGGGGGGTCTTGCCCCCCTCACCACCGGGGCCGGTGTGGGTCAGTGACCGTCCCTGGTGAGATACTCGGCTCGATGGGGGACCCTACACAGCAGAAGGACCAGCGGCGCCGGGTGATCGCCCCTGGCTCCCCGGCCTGGCCCGTCGCCATGGGAGTGGACGTGGGCGGTACGTTCACCGACCTGGCCATGATCGACCGCACCGGGGGAACCTGGGTGGCGAAGGTGCCATCGGACAACGCCGATCCCTCCCGAGGGGTCCTGGCCGCGGTCGAGGCCCTGGCCGGCTCCCTGGGCACGACGGTGGCCCGATTGCTGGCCGGGACCGAGAGGTTCGTTCAC
>JALSTE010000761.1 GCA_026983855.1 Acidimicrobiia bacterium | reverse complement strand
ACACGCGGGCTCCGGGACTCCCTCACCAGCCCCACCGGCCACACCCGCCTGATCGCCACCCGACCGTGGGTCCGGCTCGATACCGACTTGACCGGCGCTGAGGATTCCGTATGCTGAACCCCGTGACCAGTGGAAACCCCGGCGCCGAACACATCGGACTGCTTCTCCTCATGTAGGCGGGTGCCACACATATGGCACCTGCCGAACCTCCTGCGCCCCCGGGCCGGGAGGTTCTTTCGGTTTTCGGACCCGGTATCCACCCTCACCGCCCCAGGCGACAGCACCCCACAACCCACTCACGAGAGGTCGGCGCCATGCCAAGCCCTCAGCAACCGAGCCCCATGCCGTACCACAAGTACCGGCCCTACAGCTACGGACCCGATCTCGGGGACCGTCGCTGGCCGGACCGGGCCATCGAGGCCGCCCCGACCTGGTGCTCCGTGGACCTCCGGGACGGCAACCAGGCCCTGATCGACCCCATGGACATCGACCGCAAGCGGGAGATGTGGGACCAACTGGTCGAGATGGGCTTCAAGGAGATCGAGGTCGGATTCCCCGCCGCCTCCCAGCCGGACTTCGACTTCCTCCGGTTGCTGATCGAGCAGGACCTGATCCCCTCCGACGTCACGATCCAGGTGCTCACCCAGGCCCGCCCCGAGATCATCACCCGCACGTTCGAAGCCGTGAGGGGCTCCCGACAGGCCATCGTGCACCTCTACAACTCGACGTCGACCCTGCAGCGTCGGGTGGTGTTCGGCACCGACTTCGCCGGCATCACCCGTATCGCGGTCGAGGGGGCGAAGCTGTGCCGGTCGCTCGAGGAGCACGCCGGCGACACCGACATCCGTTTCCAGTACTCCCCGGAGAGCTTCACCGGGACGGAGATCGACTTCGCCATGGACATCTGCGCCGAGGTCATGGAGGTCTTCGGGGCCTCACCGGACAACAAGCTGATCCTCAACCTGCCGGCCACGGTCGAGATGTCAACACCGAACCACTACGCCGACCTGGTCGAGTACTTCGACCGCAACATGGACAACCGGGACTCGGCCCTGATCTCACTGCATCCCCACAACGACCGGGGAACGGCGGTGGCGGCGGCGGAACTGGCCCTGATGGCCGGGGCCGACCGGGTCGAGGGGACCCTGTTCGGCAACGGCGAGAGAACCGGCAACGTCGACATCGTCACCCTGGCCCTCAACATGTTCTCCCAGGGTGTCGACCCCGAGCTGGATCTGAGCCACATCGACCGGATCCGCCGGGTGGCCGAGCACTGCAACCAGATCCCGGTGCATCCCCGCCACCCCTACGTCGGTGACCTGGTCTACACCGCCTTCTCCGGTAGCCACCAGGACGCCATCAAGAAGGGTCTCGAGGCCCTCGACGACGACTACGAGGTGTGGGAGGTGCCCTACCTGCCGGTGGATCCGGCCCACCTGGGACGCACCTACCAGGACATCATCAGGGTCAACAGCCAGTCCGGCAAGGGAGGCGTGGCCTACGTTCTCAAGAGC
>JALSTE010000760.1 GCA_026983855.1 Acidimicrobiia bacterium | reverse complement strand
GGGTCCTTGGCCCCCTTGTGAAGGGTCGAGGGAGGTGTGAGGATCGGTGTGGACCTGGACCGAACGGACCGGCCCCGAGGGTGAGCGGACCTCGGGCGGAGGATCAACGGAAGGTGGTCGTGCCGTGTGGAGTCTGAACGCCGATGGGGTTCTGCCGTGTGGAGTCTGAACGCCGACCGGGCGGTCCTGGTGCTGAACTCGGGGTCCTCATCGCTGAAGTTCGGCCTCTTCGATGTGGTCGAGGGGAGGACGCTGGTCGCGGTCAGGGGCGAGGTGGAGAACGTCGGACGGGAGGGGGGCCGGTTCTGGGTCCACTTCAGTGACGGGCGTCCCGTTGACCGTGAGATCGACACCGCCGATCACCGTGAGGCCCTGAGGTTGGTGCGCTCGGCCATCGAACCCCCCGATGTGGCCGCCCCCCGGGTGGTGGTGCACCGAATCGTCCACGGCGGAGCCGATCATCGGACCCCGGAGGTGATCGGTGAGGGGATCCTGACCGACCTGGACCGCCTGGTTCCCGCCGCGCCCCTCCACCTGATCCCGGCCCTGGAGCTGGTTCGGGCCGCACGCGGCGCCTTTCCCGAGGCCCTGGCGGTGGCCTGCTACGACACGGGATTCCACGCCACCATGCCCGAGGCCGCCCAGCGCTACCCCCTGCCCGCATCCCTGTGGGACGAGGGTGTCCGGCGCCTCGGGTTCCACGGCCTGGCCTGTGAGGACGTGGTCGGGCAGGTACCCGACGGTGGCCGCATGATCATCGCCCACCTCGGAAGTGGAGCCAGTGTCACGGCGGTGGACGGTGGCCGTGGTCGTGACACCACGATGGCGTTCACCCCAACCGGTGGGGTGGTGATGGGCACCCGACCGGGAGACCTGGATCCCGGGCTGATCACCTACCTGGTCGGGGCGGTGGGCATGAAACCGGAGGCCATCGACGAGATGCTCAATCACCGCTCGGGGTTGCTGGGGATCTCGGGCGTGACCTCCGACCTCAAGGTCCTGCTCGAGTCACGGGCGGTCGACGACCGGGCCGAATTGGCCGTGCGGATGTTCGTGGTCTCGGTGGCCAAGCAGATTGCCGCGATGATGTCGGTGCTGGGGGGCTGCGACACCCTCGTTTTCAGCGGCGGCATCGGGGAGAGGTCGCCCCAGGTCAGGGCCGCAATCATCGAGCGACTGGCGTTCGCCGGGCTGGAACTCGATCCCGGGGCGAACTCGGCCGGTACGGCGACGATCTCGACGGTGGGAAGCACGGCCACGGTGAGGGTGGTCGAGGTTGACGAAGAGCGGGTGATGGCCCGGCACGGTCTCGAGGTGTGGCAGGCCTCGGAGGGTATGGCCCGAAACGAGCCGAACCGGTGATTCTGCGTCCCCGTACCTTCGCTGAGATCATCGACCGGATGGCGGCCCTGCCACCCGTGACTGCGGCGGTGGCCGGGGCCACCGAGAGGACCGTGGTGGAGGGGGCGGTTCTGGCGGCTGAGGCCGGGATCATCTCCCCGATCCTGGTCGGGC
>JALSTE010000759.1 GCA_026983855.1 Acidimicrobiia bacterium | reverse complement strand
GTCAGAAACCCCCCACCTCCCCTTTTCTGACCTCGGGGGACGCCATGAGAGACCCACCAGGTCAGAAAACCCCCACCTCCCCTTTTCTGACCTCGGGGGACGCCCACAGAGACCCAACAGGTCAGAAATGGGGGCGGGACGGGGGCTAGGGGCCCGGCTGGGGCCGGGTTCGGGTGGCCAGGAAGGCCCCGACCAGGAGGACCAGGGCCCCGGCCCAGGCGAAGCCCACCGTTCGGAAGGCCCGGGGAACGTCGGATCTGAGTTCGTCGGCCCGGGCGGCGGCAGCCAGGGCCTCGGGATCCTCGACCACCGAACTCAGCTCCAGAACGGTGGGATCATCACCGAGACGGAGCTCACCGTCGCCTGGGACCCGCGCCTCCACCCCACCGGGAAGCCCGGCCTCAACCACGAAGGACACCGTGTCCTCGAGGGGCCCTCCGGCCCGGGACTCGAGCTCCGCGAGAGGGACACCGAAGGGTTCACCGTCCAGCAACTTGGTCAGATCGGCATCGGTGTAGTCGAGTATCGACGCTCGAGGTTCCACCTCTATCCGCAGGGAGTAGTCCGTGCGACCCAGACCCGGATCCACCGACAACCGGGCCGATCCGATGAGTCCGCCCGGACCGTCAATTCCCTCCAGCACCACTTGGAGATCGTCCGGCGACGCGAACGTCCGACGGGCCGAGATCGAGACCGATCCATCCTCCCCGACGAGCGGATCGTCCACCTCCCACCCTGATTCGGCGAGGTCCGACAGGCGGATCGAATCGACGTCCACCCATTCCATGACCTCGGAATCCAACACCACCCGGACCGTCACCAGGCCCGATCCGTCGGCCTCCACGTCCACCCGGGTGGTCACGTCCACCCGGCAGGCCGACAGGATCAGGCTCAATACGCCCAGGGCCAACACCAGCCACAACCTGGGACCGAACGCGGCCCGGTCGGGACCTCGGTGGAGATCCCGACCGGTGACCGGTGACCGCGATGGCACCATCGGGGGCCGAATGGGCCTGGGAGACCCGGCGCTACTGGTCGGCGCCGGCCTCGGCCAGCTCGACCTCGCCGCTCCCATCGGACTCCACCCCGCCGGGGTCGAAGCCCTCGATGGAACGGAAGACGATCTCGTCGGCCTCCTCGTCGGCGTCGACGATGATGATCTCGCCGGCGTGGAACTCCTTGTAGAGCAGACGCTCCGACAGGGCGTCCTCCACCAGTCGCTGGATGGCCCTGCGCAGGGGCCGGGCCCCCAGGGTGGGGTCGTATCCCTTGCGGGCCAGCATGGCCTTGGCGGCGTCAGTCAGTTCGAGACCCAGACCCTGGGCCCGGAGCTGCTCAGCAGTTCGGGCGATCATCAGATCGACGATCTCGGTGACCTCCTCGATGCTCAGCTCGTGGAACACGATGATGTCATCGATGCGGTTCAGGAACTCGGGCCGGAAGTGAGCCTTGAGGGCGTCGTTGACCTTCTCCTTCATCCGCTCATAGCTGACCGCCTCGTCGGACTTGGAGAACCC
>JALSTE010000758.1 GCA_026983855.1 Acidimicrobiia bacterium | reverse complement strand
GGGGGTCAAGAAGGCGGGCGGCCCCGCCCCGGTCCGGACCGAGGGTCTGGGGGAGGGGAACTGGGTCCTTCTGGACTACGGGCCCTTCGTGGTCCACGTGTTCCACGAGCGGACCCGGCGGTTCTACGACCTCGATGGTCTGTGGTCCGACATGGACCGGCGGGTGTGGGATCCGGTGGCCGAGGAGCTGCGGGTGGGCTGAGTCCGGCTCCGTGGTCGCCCGGGTCCGGGCTGGGTTCGGGTTTGCGGTCGCCCCCGGGTCCAAGGTGGTCAGTCCCTCCGGTCGGCCAACCAGTGCTCGATCATCCACCCGGCGATCGACATCCCCCCTATGGGGCAGGGCGGCAGTGAGTCGGCCCTGAACCAGCCGGCCTCGACGATCTCCTCCTCCTGGGGAACCAGTTCCCCCGACTCCCAGGCGGCGGTGAAGCCGATCATGAGGGAGTTCGGGAAGGGCCAGGGCTGGCTGCCGAAGTACTCGATGTCAGTCACCCGGATCCCGACCTCCTCGTGTATTTCGCGGTGTATGCACTCCTCGAGGGACTCGCCCGGTTCGACGAAACCGGCCAGGGTGGAGAAGAACCGGCCGGGGAACTGACGTCCGTGGGCCAGCAGGATCTCGTCTCCCCGGGTCACCAGCACGATGACCGCCGGGCTGATCCGGGGGTAGGAGAGAAGGCCGCACTCGGGGCACTGGCGGGCCCGGTCGTGATCGTGGTGGGTGGTGGGCGTTCCGCAGCGGCCGCAGTAGGCGTGGGTCCGGTCCCAGGCCACTATCTGCTCGGCCCTTCCGGCCAGACCCCACGAAGCGTCATCGAGTCGGCCGTAGGCCGCCCTCAGGGGGACCGCTTCCCATTCGGTGCCGTCGGCCGTCTCCCCGAACTCCTCCCCCGACGTTCCACCCATGTCCACGGCCCACACCGGTCGCCCCCGCCAGGCACCCAGATAGTGGCGGGGGCGGTCCGCCCCGATGCGGGGTGCCGGACCGCGGTCCAGGGTGTCGGAGCCGGGTTCGAGGTAGAGCCGGCCCGAGAACACCGGAATCCAGATGGCGTCCCCCGGCCCCGTCGGGCCATCCCCGGGAGACTCTTGCTCTGGGGGTCGGTTGGCAGGTTCGAAATCCACCCGGTGAGGTTAACCGGTCACCGTTCACCCTCGAATGCCTCCCGACGGGACGGGGCCGTTCCGGTAGCGTCACGTCGATGAGCGAATCCAAACGGCTGCTGCTGGACCTCGAGCCCCACGGCCCCGACGTCTACGTCGGGGAGAGTCCCGACTATCCGTGGGGGAGGATCTACGGCGGACTGGTGGTGGCCCAGGCTCTCAAGGCCGCCGGGCTGACCGTGGACCGGGCCTACGCCGTGCACTCCCTGCACTCCTACTTCATTCTGGGCGGGGTGCCGACCGAGCCGGTGCGCTACGAGGTGGACCGGATCCGCAACGGCCGTTCATTCGTCACCCGCCGGGTGGTGGCCCGCCAGAGCGGGGGAGCGATCCTCAATCTCTCGGCCTCCTTC
>JALSTE010000757.1 GCA_026983855.1 Acidimicrobiia bacterium | reverse complement strand
TTCTCCGGCAGCCTCGGCGACAACCCACCCGACACCCCCATCGTTGCCATCACCCCCACCTGGAAAAACTGACGACACCGGCGGGTCGGCCGAGCACCGTCGGCGACACCACCCCGGCCTCAGGCCACCTCGTCGGGCGGCCGGGCCATCCACCAGCGCACCAGGTGATCGGCGGCCCTCACGTACAGGTCCCGGTACCCCGGGTCGAGGGCCGCCGCCGTGCGACAGGCCTGCACGTACTTCACCAGGTGGCCGTCGAACCCGATGCACGCCGCCCCCACCAGCTCGGCCTCGTCGATCCGGGGACCGTCCCGCCCGGAGGCGACAGCGGCTCCGGACACGTCGACCTTCCCGTGGGCGTGGCGCACACCGGCCACCACCAGGGTGGCCACGTCCAGGGCCTCCCGGCGGCGGTCGTGGAGGTCCAGCACCTCCCTGATCCCCACCGGGATGGTGAGGCCGTGGGACCAGCCGTAGGGGGCGACCTCGGTATCGTCGGCCAGCATGGAGGCAGCCGCCACCCGGAACAGGGCCCGGAAACCCTCCTCGATCTCATCGTCGGCCAGCTCCGGAACCCCGGCCATCGCCCCGGACTCGCCGGCGGCGGACACCCACCCGAAGATCCCCCACGGCGCCGTCCCCGGGCTGGTCGTGGCACCCAGGGCGGCGGTGAACTCCTCCACCGAACCCCGGTCCCGACCCGTCGGTGACACCCACCGCCGCGTCACGGCCACGTCATCGCCCAGGGCCAGTCGTCGGGCCGTACCCCGGAAGGGCCGGAGGTCGCTGTCGGGACGGCGACGGTAGGAGGCCAGCAGTATCGGGGCGTGGCCGGCGGCGCCCATGGTGGTGACCAGCTCCCCGGCGGCCACCTCGGCCAGCTCCCCGGCCGTGAGCTCGGCGGCCAGACGGACGGCGGCGGCGTCGGCCCCCTCGGGATCGGCCCCCGACACGGCCGCCACCAGCCGCTCCAGGCACTCCTCCACCGAGCCGCACTCCAGAGGAGGAGGCGGGGGAACCGGCTCTCCCGTGGCCAGGAAACCCCGGGCCAGTCCCAGGATCCGCAACCGGGCCAGGTCCCGCAAGCGTTCGGGCACGTCGTCCAGCAGGTCCAGCCGGGCCGCCAATTCCAGCGGTGCGTGCAGGGTGTATGAGTTCTCCACCGTGCGGGGCACCGCCAGGGCGTCGAAGGCGAAGGCGGTCAGCTCGGAATCGCCGATGCGACCCAGTAGCTCCATGGCGGTGGCGTCCAGGGGGATGTCCATGAGGTCGACCGAGGTGGTGGGGTCCATACCCGGACCCTAGGACCTCAAGTATTCTTGAGATCAAGGGATTTCTCACCACTTGGCCGGGGAACGGCCGGCGGGGATCCACCGAGGCGGCCACCGAGGGGAGCACATGGAGGGGCGGACCAAGGCCGGGGGGCCCACACCGGCACCGAGACCCGACGACCGCCTGACCATAGGGCAGGTGGCCGAGCGCACCGGTCTGGCCGTCTCCGCCGTGCGGTTCTACGCCGA
>JALSTE010000756.1 GCA_026983855.1 Acidimicrobiia bacterium | reverse complement strand
GTTGGCGGCCAGGACCGCGGCGACGGCATCGGGATCGATGTCGGCCGTCTGCGTCCCTCCCTCGGCGGTGTCGCCCTGATCAGGGGCGACGATCCTGATCCTGTCCTCCACACCGGCGACCCCGGGGAGGCCGGCCACGGCGGCGAGGGCGGAATCGGCAGTGGCCCGATCGGGAGCCGTGCCGCTCACGGTCACCACCGCCCCCTCGGCGGAGACCGATACCCCCTCCAGCCCCGCCTCCCCCGCCACCGCAGCGGCCCGGGAGAGGTCCACCAGGGGCTCGGCGGCGACCGTGGTCGGGGTGGAGGAACTCCCGTCGCCCACCCCGGTCACGATGAACGCGCCGATGACCGCGGCGGCGGCCAGGAACAGGAAGATGATCCATCCGACCATGCGGCGCAGATCCTCGCGCTCCTCTCCGCCGGGTTGGGTGGTGGACTCGCTCATCGGATTCCCTTCAGGTGCAACTTCCGAACAACGAGCTTAGGGCCCGCGCCGATGGCCGCCCGCGACCCACCCGGCCGGTGGCCCTCCGTCTGGGAGTGGGGGCCCCGCACCGGTATCATCGAGGCCACCGGGAGGCAGGCAACGACGCCCACTTCAACGGCGAAGCGCCCCCGGAGTCCACTCGCCCCCAATCCACGTCACCCCCTGGTGCGGGTGCACCGATACGGGTACCGAAACAGGAGTTGCCTGCCTTGGCTCAGATCGAACGTGACGCGTGCGGAATCGGGTTCGTCGCCGACGCCGGTGGGATCGCCTCCCGCTCCCTGGTCGAGACGGCCATAGCCGGCCTCGCCAACGTGAAGCACCGGGGGGCCGTGGCCGCCGACTCGCTCTCCGGTGACGGCGCCGGGTTGCTCCTGCCGATCCCCACCGCCATCTTCGGGGAGGGGGTGGGGGTGGCGAACCTCTTCGTCCGCGGACCCGAGCCCCGCCGGGAGTTGGAGTCCCTCGCCCGGGAGGAGGGTCTCCAACCAGCCGGGTGGCGGGTTCCCGAGACCGACGACTCCGTGCTCGGGACCATCGCCGCCCGCAGCCGACCGGGAATGGTTCAACTGCTGTTCACCGGTGCCGGAGACCCCACCGACGAGATCCGGGCCTACCGGCTGCGCCGCCGCATCAGCCGGGGATTCGACCACGTGTACCCGGTCTCGTGCTCATTTCGGACCATCGTCTACAAGGCTCTGGCCGCGGCCGACCGTCTCGGGGACTTCTACGCCGATCTGTCCGATGAGCGCATGGTGGCCGACTTCGTGGTCTTCCACCAGAGGTTCTCCACCAACACCCTCCCCACCTGGGAGAGGGCCCAGCCCTTCCGCATGCTGTGCCACAACGGGGAGATCAACACCATCGAGGGCAACCAGAACCGGATGAACGCCCGCTCGATCCTGGGCTCGGAGGCCGCGGGGCTCGGACCGGAGGATCTATTCCACCCCCTGTTCGACCCCGGTCAGTCCGATTCGGCCAAGCTCGACTCCGCCCTGGAGCTACTGGTCCACGCCGGGCGCGATCCCCGTCACGCCATGGCCATGCTCATACCCGATGCCTGGGAGAACCTCCCCGACATGGATCCCGACCTACGGGGATTCTTCGCCTACCACTCGGCCCTCATGGAGCCCTGGGACGGTCCGGCGGGGGTGATATTCACCGACGGGCGCTCCGTGGGCGCCTCCCTGGACCGCAACGGCCTCCGGCCCATGAGATGGGAGATCTGCGAGGACGGCCTGGTGGTGTGCTGTTCGGAGGTGGGGGCGGTGGACGTGACCGGGCGGGGTGAGGTCCGCCGGGGGCGCCTCGGCCCCGGTCAGATGATCCACGTGATTCCCGGAGGTGGGATCCAGCTCGAGGACGAGGTCAAGGCCCACGTCGCCTCCCTCGGTCCCTACGCCCGCTGGTCGTCCGACGGTTTCATCCCCATGTCGATCGGGGAGCCGGAACTCGAGGTGCCCCTCGACCTCGAGCACCGCCAGGCCGTGCACGGCTACACCCGCGACGAGCTGGCGATGATCCTCCGCCCCATGTACTCCGACGCCAAGGAACCCACCTTCTCGATGGGCGACGACTCCCCCCTACCCCCCATGGCCCAGTGGCCCCGTCCCGTCAGCCACTTCCTGCGACAGAGGTTCGCCCAGGTCACCAATCCGCCCATAGACCCGATCCGCGAGGGCTTCGTCATGAGCCTCCGCACCCTGTTGGGACCCCGTCGGCCCATTCTCTCCCAGGGGGTGGAGGCCGCCAATCTCCTGGAGCTGCCCACCTTCTTCCTCTACCCCTCCGCCGTGGCCGAGCTGACCCATGAGGCCACCTGCCCGTTCCCCAGCGTGACCCTGGACATGACGTTTCCCGTGGCCGAGGGGGACGCCGGCCTGGAGATGGCGGTGAGACGGCTGGCCGCCGAGGCCGTCACCGCCGTGGAGGGGGGAGCCGGCCTCCTGATACTCGACGACGGAGAGGAGACGACCGAACGGGTGCCCGTTCCCAGCCTGCTGGCCACCGGTGCCGTGCACCACGCCCTGATAGCGGCCGAGTTGCGGACCCGGGCCGGTGTCGTCGTCGTCGCCGACGACACCCGCGACGTGCACGGCTTCGCCTGCCTGCTGGGCTACGGCGCCGACGCCATCTGTCCCCGGCTCGCCCTCCAGTCGGTCACCGCCGCGGTGGACGAGGGCGAGGACTCCACCCTCCTCAGCCCCGAGGCCCAGGCCCGCTTCCAGGCCGCGGTCGAGGCCGGGGTGCTCAAGATCCTCTCCAAGATGGGCATCAGCACCGTGGATTCCTACCGGGGCGCCCAGATCTTCGAGGTCCTGGGTCTGGACGCCGAGGTCGTGGACGTCTGCTTCCGGGGGAGCGCCAATCAGGTCGGTGGCCTCGGGTGGCGGGAACTCGGACGCGATTGCGTCGCCCGCCACGAGGCCGCCGCCCCCCGGACCACGGGGTTCTACCGGGTCCGGGCCCGGGGCGAGTACCACGCCAAGAACAAGGACGTCGTGAGCTCCCTCAATCAGTTGACGCTCACCGCTCCGTCCCGACCCGATCGGGGGGCCTCCAGGGCCGAGGCCGAGGTGGCCGCCGCCCACCTGCTGCAGAGGGCCATCGCCGGGGAGGACGACGGACGGTACGCCGAGTTCGCCCGGTTGATCAACGAACGGCCGGCCACCGAGTTGAACGATCTGCTGGACATGAGGCCGGTGGGCCCGCCGGTACCCCTCGACGAGGTCGAGCCGGCCACGGAGATCGTGAAGAGGTTCAGCACCGGGGCCATGTCCCACGGGGCCCTCAGTCGGGAGGCCCACGAGACCCTGACCCGGGCCATGAACCTGATCGGCGCCCTGTCCAACTGCGGGGAGGGGGGCGAGGCCCCCGAGAGGTTCGCCACCCGCGGTCTGGGTCGGGACGACAAGAACAGTCGGATCAAGCAGGTGGCGTCGGGACGCTTCGGGGTTACCCCCCAGTACCTGGCCCACGCCGACGAACTGAACATCAAGATGGCCCAGGGCTCCAAGCCCGGCGAGGGCGGCCAGCTCCCGGGCCACAAGGTGAGTGAGGAGATCGCCCGCCTCCGCTACACCCAGCCCGGGGTGACCCTGATCAGTCCCCCGCCCCACCACGACATCTACTCCATCGAGGACCTGGCCCAGTTGGTCTACGACCTCAAGCAGGTCAACGGGGCCCAGGTCTCGGTGAAGCTGGTGGCCGAGGACGGGGTCGGCACCATCGCCGCCGGGGTGGTGAAGTGCCTGGCCGACGTGGTCCACATATCCGGTCACAACGGCGGGACGGGAGCCAGTCCCCTCTCCTCGATCAAGCACGCCGGCATGGCCTGGGAGCTGGGACTGGCCCAGACCCAGGCCCAACTGGTGGAGAACCAACTGAGGGACCGGGTCCGCCTGAGGGTCGACGGTGGATTCATGACCGGCCGCCACGTCATGATCGCCGCCCTCCTGGGCGCCGACGAGTACTCCTTCGGCACCGTGGCCATGATCGCCGAGGGGTGCATCATGCTGAGGGCCTGTCACCGCGACACGTGCAAGCCGGGGGTGGCCACCCAGCGTCCTCACCTGAGGGCGAACTTCAGCGGCACACCGGAGGGGGTGGCGGCCTACTTCATGTTCCTGGCCGAGGAGGTCCGGGGGCTGCTCGCCGGGCTCGGCCTGAGGTCCCTGGGAGAGGCGGTCGGCCGGACCGAGCTGCTGACCCGAAGGTCGACCGGTGATCCCCGGATCGACAGTCTGGATCTCACGGCATTGACCACACCGCCGTCCGACGGCCCCCGGTCCTTCGCCGCCCGGGTTCCCCAACAGGATCCGCGGTCGGCCCTGGGGGACCGTCTCCGGGACGATGCGTTCCGTTCCCTGTGGGAGGGCGACGACATCGAGCTCAGCTACGAGATCACCAACGCCGACCGGGCGGTGGGGGCCGCGCTCGGTGGTGCGGTGGCCCTGGAGTTCGGTGCCCGTCCGGCCCGTGGATCGGTGACGGCCCGCTTCACCGGATCGGCCGGCCAGAGCTTCGGGGCCTTCATCGCCCCCGGTATCGAGCTTCACCTCACCGGGGACGCCAACGACTACGTCGGCAAGGGAATGGCGGGGGGCCGAATCTCGGTGACCCCTCCCTCCGATGACGCCGGATGGCGTTCGGGGGAACCCCCGGCCCTCATCGGCAACACCTGTCTCTACGGGGCGACCGGCGGGGACCTGTTCGTGGCCGGTACCGCCGGGGAGAGGTTCGCGGTCCGCAACTCCGGCGCGGTCGCCGTGGTCGAGGGGGTCGGCGACCATTGCTGTGAGTACATGACCGGGGGCACGGTGGTCGTCCTGGGCTCGGTGGGCTACAACTTCGGCGCCGGCATGACCGGGGGTGAGGCGTTCGTCCACGAGGCCCCCGGGGAGGGCGTGCTGGCCCGACTCAACACCGATCTCATCGAGGCCATGCGACCCCACTCCGAGGATGTGGAGGAACTCCTGTGGCTGGTCGAGCGCCATCACGAGCTGACCGGCTCCCCCCGGACCCGCGACCTCCTGGCCGACTGGGAGCGGACGCTCTCGCGGATGTGGCACATCGTGCCCCGCTCCACCGCCGCCCGCATACGCCGCCAGACCGCCGACCGGGTCTCCGTTCTGGACTGAGCGGCCCCCGTACCGCCCGAACCCCGTCCGGCCCCATCCCCCAACTCGCACCCCCTGGAAACGTTCGCCTAGGTTGGCGGATCCGACGACAGTCAAGGGGGACGGGATGACATTGGGACTCAGCGTCGACGAGGTACTCACCACGACCCGGGCGGTGCGCAAACGCCTGGATCTGGAGCGACCCGTGCCCCGGGCCCTGATCGAGGAGTGTCTCGAATTGGCCCTGCAGGCGCCCAGTGGTTCCAACAGCCAGGGATGGCACTTTCTGTTCATCTCCGATCCGGAGAAGAAGAGGGCCCTGGCCGACATCTACGGCCGGAATTTCGACGTGTACGCGGGGGCGGCCCGCCCCAGCTACGCCGAGGGCGACACCCGGGGGGAGCGGATGGGCCGGGTCATCGACTCCGCCACCCACCTGCGTCGCCACTTCCACGAGGTGCCCTGGATGATGATCCCCATGATCGAGGCCGATCTCAGTCGGGCCAACCCCGCGGTGCAGGCCGGGGCCTGGGGGTCGCTGCTGCCCGCGGTGTGGAGTTTCATGCTGGCGGCCCGCGAGAGGGGCCTGGGAACCGCCTGGACCACCCTCCACCTGGCCCAGGCCTCCGAGGCGGCGGAGCTGCTGGGGATCGACGACGATCGTTGGACCCAGGGGGGACTGTTCCCGATCGCCTACACCCGGGGCACCGACTTCCGTCCCGCTCCCCGGCTGGCGCTGGAGAGTGTCGCCAGCTTCGAGACCTTCGGTCGGTACTGATCACCGGGGGCCGAGGGCCTCACCCGTTCTCAACCAGGCGGAGCCCCATGGGGACGCTCGAGCCGCTCTCACCCTCCAGCTCCACCACGAACTCGGTGAGGTGGGCGGCGAACACGTGCTCGGCCACCAGTACGGGCCGGCCTCCCGAGTCCCGGGTCACGCGGCGGGCCCAGAGCACCGGTGAGGTCTCCGCCACCCCGAGGAGTGCGGCGTCGGTGGCACCCGCCAGGGATGCGCCAATGGTCTGGGTGGCGCCTCCGAAGGAGAGGTCGAGCAGGTCGACGAAGGAGTGCCTCTCGACATCGGCCCGGGAGATGTCCCTCCCCAGGTCGGCCGGGCACCACACCGTCACCAGGCCGAAGGGTCGCGAATCGGCCAGGTGCAACCTCCTGACCTCCAGGACCTGATCTCCTCCGAGGATCTCGGCCACCACCCCCTCCGGCGGGACGAAGGCGAAACCCAGCACCCGGCGCTCGGAGGTCAGCCCCGAGGCCTCCAACTGGTCCTCGATGGTCCCCAGGCGGGCCAGGGTCTGACGCACCGGCTCCGCCGCCCGGAACCACCCGAATCCCTGACGGGACGCGACCAGTCCCTCCTCCCGGAGGGACTCCAGGGCCCGGCGTACCGTGACCCGGCTGACCCCGTACTCACGACCGAGTTCGGCCTCGCTGGGCAGCAACCCGCCGGGTGGTATCGAGTCCCCCTCGAGCCTGAGAGCCAGATCCGTGGCTATCTGGCGGTATCTGATCGTCCGGGCCATTCTCACCTCGTGGGGTCCGTGGCTGGGGTCGGTACGGTCCCCATCGGAGCCATCGACCTCGCCTACTTGTACTTTACTTGTACATTCCCTATGGTTGGCAAGTGAACACGATGATCACGACCGGATCCGCCGGGGTCACCCCACGGGCCGGTCAGGTGTCACCATATACGGACACCCGGGACCAGCGCCCCGACCCGAGCCTCGACAGGAGATCACCATGGCCGTAGCCGCCAGCACACCGATCGAACTCATCGAAGGGGTCTACGCCACCCTGGAGCAGAGACTGACCGCGGCCCGCCAGAGGTTCGAACGTCCCCTGACCCTGGCCGAGAAGATCCTCATCAACCACCTCGATCGCCCCGACCAGGAACTCGCCCGGGGGGTCAGCTACGTCGACCTCCGCCCCGATCGGGTCGCCATGCAGGACGCCACCGCCCAGATGGCCTGGCTGCAGTTCATGACCGCCGGTCTCGACGAGGTGGCGGTCCCGACCACGACCCACTGCGACCATCTGATCCAGGCCCGGGATGAGGGCCGCCGGGACCTCCTGGCCGCCATCGGGGACAACGAGGAGGTCTACGACTTCCTCGAGTCGGTGTGCG
>JALSTE010000755.1 GCA_026983855.1 Acidimicrobiia bacterium | reverse complement strand
GTACATGCAGAGCCGGCTGGGTCCCATGGAGACCGGCCCCCACGGCACCCTGCAGATCATCGCCGAGGCCATCAAGTTCCTCCAGAAGGAGGACATCTCCCCCAAGAACGCCGACAAGCACGTGTTCGTGATGGCCCCCGTGGTGGTCCTCATGTCCACCTTCCTCCTGTACGTGGTGATCCCCGCCGGTCCGGATCTGGTGGTGCAGTCCCTCGACACGGGGATCTTCTACGCCCTGGCCGTGTCGTCACTGTCGGCTCTGGGTGTGCTCATGGCCGGGTGGGCCTCGGCCAACAAGTACGCCCTGATGGGTGGCCTGAGGGCGGCGGGGCAGCTCATCGCCTATGAGCTGCCCCTGGTCCTGGCGGTGGTCGGTGTGGTCGTGCAGGCCGGGACCATGAACCTCCAGGGAATCGTGGTGGCCCAGGCCGAGGGCTCCATCTTCGGTGTCGACTGGATCGGTAACCCATACATCCTCACCCAGTTCATCGGATTCGCCATCTTCATGATCGCGGCCCAGGCCGAGCTCACCCAGACCCCGTTCGACATGCCGGTGGCCGAATCGGAGCTGGTCGGCGGGTTCCAGGTCGAGTACACCGGCTTCCGCTACCTGCTGTTCTTCATGGCCGAGTTCGGTACCGCCTTCGCCTTCTCGGCCATGGCGTCGGTCATGTTCCTGGGGGGTTGGGGGCTGCCGTTCATCGACAGCACCGACAACATCCTCAACGTGGTGGGCCCGGTGTTGATGCTGGCCAAGGTGATGCTGGTGGCGTTCCTGATCTTCTGGGTGAGGTTCAGCTTCCCCCGTCTCAGGGAGGATCAACTGCAGAAGTTCGCCTGGAAGTTCCTCATCCCCCTGTCGCTGGTCAACATCGTGGCGACCGGAATCCTGAAGGTGGCGTTCTGATGGCCAAGATGCCCGGATTCGTCAAGGGGCTGCAGATAACGGCCCGCACCGGACTGCAGACCATGTTCCCCGACGGTCTCCGCAAGCCCGTACCGGCCCCCACCCGGGGGGCGGTCACCGTGCAGTATCCCCACGAGAAGGAGGCCCCCCCGGACCGGGCCCGCGGGGTCATAGCCCTCAAGGAGGACAACTGCACGGCGTGCATGCTGTGCTCGCGGTCGTGTCCCGACTGGTGCATCTACATCGAGGGTCACAAGATCAAGGCCCCTCCGCGGCGGGCCGGCGGCAAGCCCCGTAACGTCAACAAGCTGGATCGCTTCGACATCGATTTCGCCCTGTGCATGTACTGCGGGATCTGTGTGGAGGTGTGCCCCTTCGACGCCCTGTTCTGGTCCCCCGAGTACGAGTACAGCGAGCCCCGGATCGCCGACCTGCTCCACGACAAGACCAGGTTGGGTGAGTGGTTCGAGACCGTCCCCGATTTCGAACCATACGAGGCGGGCTCGGAGCAGAAGGTGAAGAAGGTACCGCGCTGATGGTCGCCCAGAACATCGCATTCGCGTTCATCGCCTCGATCGTGGCCCTCTCGGCCGTGAGGACCGTCACCACCCGCAACATCGTCCACGCCGCCCTGTACCTGGTGGCGGTTCTGGCCGGTTTGGGCGCCCTGTACGTGATGCTCACCGCGGAGTTCGTGGCCACCACCCAGTTTCTCGTCTACATCGGGGCGGTGATGGTGCTGTTCCTGTTCGGGATCATGCTCACCCGGGCCCCCCTCGGCCACCTCGATGACCTGACCGGGAAGCAGTGGCCGGTGGCCCTCGGTGTGGCCACGGCCCTGGCGGCGGTCCTCGTCTACGCCCTCGTGGACGCCTTCCACGCCGCTGAGTTGCCCCGCAATCCCGTCATCTACCGGACCGCGGACGTGGGCGATTCGGTGTTCTCCACCTACCTCATCCCCTTCGAAGCCGTCTCGGTACTGCTTCTGGCCGCCCTGATCGGTGCGGTCGTACTGGCCAGGAAGGACTGAAGATGCTCGTCAACCAGTTCCTGATCCTCGGGGCCGTCCTCTTCTGCACCGGGGTGTACGGAGTGCTCGCCCGGCGCAACGCGGTCATGGTGCTCATGTCCATCGAGCTCATGCTCAACGCCGTGAACATCAATCTCCTCACGTTCGGCCTGATGGTGGGCTCGATCAGCGGGCAGGTGTTCGCCCTGTTCATCATCGCCATCGCCGCCGCCGAGGTCGGTGTGGGCCTGGCCCTGGTGCTGCTGATCTACCGGAACCGCTCGAACATCGACGTCGAGGAACTGGACCTGATGCACGGATGAGCACGATGTCCACGCCCACCCCCACCCCCCCGATCCCGACGATCACTCCCGTCGAGGAAGCCTGATGCTGGAGAACGCCTATCTCATCCCGTTGTTGCCGGGCCTGTCCTTCCTGGCGATCCTGTTGTTCGGCAAGAGGATCAAGGGGGGTCAGGGAGCCCACTACATCGGTGTGCCGGTTCTGGCCGTGGTGTGGGTGCTCTCACTGGTGGCCGTCTTCGGCTGGATCAACCGCGTCGACGACGTCACCCCCGCCACCGAGGCCGGGGCCACCACCCACGAGACGGCCGCCGCCGGTGTGGGCACGGCGGGAGACCCCGCATCACCCGTGGTTCTGGCCGCCGAGGGCGAAACCGGGGCCGAGGCCGGACACGAGGCGGTGGCCCAGCCGGTGATCCGTTCGGCCACCTGGTGGAGCAACGCCGGCGAGAACTTCCGTATCGGAACCCTCGTGGACGGTCTGTCGGTGACCCTGCTCTTCGTGGTCTCCACCGTCTCCCTGCTGGTGCACATCTACTCCATCGAGTACGTGAGGGGTGACGAGCGCTACACCCACTACTACGCGTTCCTGTCGTTCTTCAGCGCCGCGATGCTGTTCTTCGTCCTCTCCCAGAACATCATCCAGATGATCGTGGGTTGGGAGTTGGTCGGGGTCTCGTCCTTCGTCCTGATCGGCCACTGGTGGGAGTCCCTCGACAACTCAAACGCGGCCATGAAGGCGTTCATGACCAACCGGGTGGGTGACGTGGGTCTCCTGGTCGGCATGATCATCCTGTACTTCGCCGCCGGCTCCTTCGAGGTTCCGGTCATAAACGAGATGGCCGCCTCGGGTCAGATCCGCCATCTGCTCCTGTTGGCGGCCGCCGGCTCCCTCACCGCGGCGGTGATGTCCAAGTCGGGCCAGTTCCCCCTCCACACCTGGCTACCCGACGCCATGGCCGGTCCCACCCCGGTGTCGGCCCTGATCCACGCCGCCACCATGGTCGTGGCCGGCGTCTACATGGTGGCCCGCCTGTACCCGGTGTTCTACGAGGGCTACTCCATCGGCACCTCGTCCATCAACGGTCTGGCCCTGCTGGGGGGGTTCACGGCCTTCATGGCCGCGGCCCTGGCCTTCGTGCAGTGGGACATCAAGAAGGTTCTGGCCTACAGCACCATCTCCCAGCTCGGCTACATGGTCATGGCCCTGGGGGTGGGGGCCTGGACCGCGGCCATCTTCCACCTGTTCACCCACGCCCTGTTCAAGGCTTGTCTGTTCCTCGGCGCCGGCTCGGTCAGCCACGCCTCCCACCACACCTTCGACATGAGGGAGATGGGCGGCCTGCGCAAGGTCATGCCCCACACCTACAAGACCTTCGTGCTGGCCAGCCTGGCCCTGGCCGGGGTGTTCCCCCTGGCCGGATTCTGGTCCAAGGACGAGATTCTGGTCGGCGCCATGAGGGGTCAGCAGAGCGGTTATCCCCTGATGCTGTTCTTCGGGCTGCTGGTGGCGTTCATGACCGCCGCCTACATGACCCGGGTCATCTGGTACACGTTCTGGGGTGAGTACCGGGGCCACGGAACCCCCCACGAGTCCCCGGCCCTGATAACCGGGCCCCTGTGGATCCTGGCTGGTGGTGCCGTCCTGGGCGGTCTGGTGAACCTCCCCTCCGCCGTCGCCGACAAGATCGGTCTGGGTGGCGCCGCCCACCTCATCGAGACCTACGCCGAACCGGTGAGGTACCTCGACCAGTTCTCCACGTTCAGCGTGGCCGCCCCCTCCCTGGGGTTGGCCCTCACCGGCCTGGCCCTGGCCCTCGGTGGCATCCTCGCCGTGTACCTCTACTACTGGCGGCGGTTGGGTCCCCATGGCCTCACCGAGCAGAGTGTGTGGGCCCGCAGGGGATACACGTTCCTGGTCAACAAGTACTACCTCGATCACCTCTACACGGGAATCATCGCCCGCGGGGTCCGGGGTCCGGTGGCCCAGGCGGCTTACTGGGTCAACCAGAACGTGATCGACCGCATCGTCAATCTCGTCGGCGAGAGCGCCCGCGAGACGGGGCGCTGGGTCTACACGAACATCGACCAGGGCGTCGTCGACGGCACCGTGAACGGACTCAGTTCCGGGGCCGAGGCGACGGGCGAAGGTTTGAGAGTCATCCAGTCCGGCCGTGTCCAGCAGTACGGCTCGCTCCTGTTCGGAGCCGCCGCGGTGCTGGCCATCATCTTCACGATCGTCATCTAGGGAGTTACTCGATGGAAGCAACGGGTTTCAACGCCTGGGCGCTGTCACTGACCGTGTTCCTACCCCTTGCCGGGGTGGTGGTCATGCTCGCCATTCCTCGTGCCCAGGAGGAACTGCACAAGGGTGTGGCCCTGGTGACCTCCCTGGCCACCCTCGCCACCGCCGTCTACGTGTTGGTCCAGTTCAACTACGACCGGACGTCGGAACTCCAGTTCCTGGTCGACAGCTCCTGGATCGATGTGATCAACAGTCGTTACATCATCGGGGTCGACGGCATCTCACTACCCCTGCTGGCCCTGTCGGCGGCGGTGGTTCCGCTGTGCATCATCTACAGCTGGAAGCACATTCCCGATCCGGGCAACGCCAAGGCGTTCCTGATCCTGATCCTGATCCTGTCCACGGGGATGAACGGGAGCTTCGTGGCCCAGGACCTCATCTTGTTCTTCGTGTTCTTCGAGCTGGTGCTGCTGCCGATGTACTTCCTCATCGGGGTGTGGGGTGGACCTCAGCGCAAGTACGCCTCGCTCAAGTTCTTCCTGTTCACCCTCCTGGGTTCGGCCCTGATGATCGTGAGCTTCGTGGCCCTGTACTTCCTCGCCGATGGCACCCTGGCGGGGGGGCAGGCCAACACCTTCGACATGAGGGCCCTGCCGGTGGCGGCCACCGCCATCTCCTCGACCACCGCGGTGTGGATCTTCGGGGGGATGTTCATGGGCTTCGGCATCAAGGTTCCGATCTTCCCGTTCCACACCTGGTTGCCCGATGCCCACACCCAGGCCCCCACCGTGGGTTCGGTGCTGCTGGCGGCCGTGCTCCTGAAGCTGGGCACCTACGGCTTCGTCCGCATCGCCCTGCCGATCCTGCCCGACGCCGCCCGGCAGTGGGCCCCCTACATCGCCCTCCTGGCGGTGATCGGCATCATCTACGGCGCCCTCGGGTGTCTGGCCCAGTCGGACATGAAGCGGCTCATCGCCTTCTCCTCCGTGGCCCACATGGGGTTCGTGATGCTCGGCATCTCCACCCTCACCAGCTTCGGCATCAATGCCGCCATCTTCGGAATGGTGGCCCACGGTCTGATCACCGGAATCCTGTTCTTCGTGGCTGGTTCGGTGAAGGAGCGGTACCACACCCTGGAGATCTCCCGCCTCGGCGGCCTGCTGAAGTCGGCACCCCGCATGGGTTGGATCCTGGGCCTGGCCACCATGGCCTCTCTGGGGTTGCCGGGCCTGGCCGGATTCTGGGGTGAGTTCCCCGCCATCCTGGCCTCCTACAACCCGGGATTCGGGCTCTCCCAGCCCCTGTTCCGTACCTACATGGTCATCGCCGCCCTGGGTACCATTCTCGCCGCCGGCTATCTGCTGTGGCTGTATCAGCGCACGGCGTTCGGTGAGCCCAAGGCGGAGTTCGCCGACGTGGCCATCGCCGACGTCAACGTCTACGAGTGGGTCGCCTGGTTGCCGTTCATCCTGGCCTTCGTCGTTCTCGGTGTCTATCCACAGTTGCTGTTCCACGTGACCGACGGGGCCGTGGTGAAACTGGTCGGCACCATGGCCGCGGGAATCGGAGGCTGACGCCATGACCCTCGTCGCCGTTCTCGGCGCGTTCTCCCGACCGGCGGTCGACTGGCACGCCCTGGCGCCCGAGGTGGTGCTGCTGGGCGCGATCCTGGTGATCATCCTCCTCGACGTCATCGACGAGGAGAGATTCCGGACGTTCATTCCCACCGTGGCCGGGTTCGGGTTGCTGGGTGCCCTGGTTCCGATCCTCACCCTGGCGGTGGACGGGGCCGACCGCTCCCTGTTCGGCGACGCCTACGTGGTGGACAACGCCTCGCTGGTCCTCAAGGCCCTGTTCCTCATCGCGGGCTATGTCGTGGTTCTGATCTCCATCGACTACATACGTGACGGGGACTACTACGAGAACGAGTACTACTCGCTCATGTTGTCGTCGCTGCTGGGGATGCTCCTCATGGCGTCGGCCCGCGATCTGATCAGCATGTTCGTGGCCCTGGAGCTGCTGTCCATACCGGCCTACATGCTGGCGGCCTGGCGCAAGGGTTCGCAGAAGTCCAACGAGGCCGGCATCAAGTACTACCTGATGGGCGTGTTCGCCTCGGCGGTGATGCTCTACGGCATGTCACTGGTGTTCGGCCTGTCCGGCAGCACGAACTTCAACGCCATCCGTGACGCCCTGGGGGGCTCGGGCGACCCGATCCCGCTGATGACCATCGGCATCCTTTTCGTTCTGCTGGGGTTCGCGTTCAAGGTGTCGGCCGTGCCCTTCCACACCTGGGCCCCCGACACCTACGAGGGAGCCCCCACACCGGTCACCGCCTTCCTGGCCGTGGCCTCCAAGGCCGCCGGATTCGTGGCCCTGCTGCAACTGGTCTTCGTGGCCTTCGTCGGCCGCGACGACGTCGTACAGCCCCTGTTCTGGATATTGGCCACCCTCACCATGACCATCGGTAACCTCCTGGCCCTGCGGCAGGAGAACATCGTCCGTATGCTGGCCTACTCCGGTGTGGCCCAGGCCGGGTTCATGCTGGTTCCCTTCGCGGTGTCGACCGACTCGGGGGCGGTGGCCTTCCAGGCCGTCGTGATCTACCTGATCATCTACGCGTTCATGAACCTGGGCGCCTTCTCGGTGGTCATGGCCGTGGCCCGCAAGACCGGATCGGGCCAGATCAGCTCCTACGGTGGTCTGTTCTCCTACGCCCCGGGGCTGGCGGCGGCGATGACGGTGTTCCTCTCTTCGCTGGCCGGGATACCGCCGCTGGGCGGCTGGTTCGCCAAGT
>JALSTE010000754.1 GCA_026983855.1 Acidimicrobiia bacterium | reverse complement strand
GGCTTCTACCCCGGCAAGGACCTGGAGTGGCGGGGTATGATCCGCCACGGCGCCCAGTTGGCCTTCGCCTACGCCCGGGCCACCGTCCCCCGCCTCGGCCTGGTACTGAGGAAGTCCTACGGGGGCGCCTACATAGTCATGGACTCCAAGACCATGGGCAACGACCTGTGTCTGGCCTGGCCCTCGGCGGAGATCGCGGTTATGGGTGCACGTCAGGCGGCGGAGATCCTGCGCCGTCGGTCCGAACCGGCCGAGCGGGAGGAGTTCGTCCTCGAGTACGAGGACCGTTACCTCAACCCGTGGGTGGGGGCCGAACGGGGTCTCATCGACATGGTCGTGGATCCCGCCGACACCCGGAGAGTTCTCTGTGAGGCCCTCGATCTGCTGGCGTCGAAGAGGGAGGAGCTTCCCGAGCGGCGCCACGACAACACACCCCTCTGAGCCGTTCGGCGACGCACGGTGCCCGACGGAGGCATCGTCACCGGAGGGACGCCCCATTCGGTAGATTCGGGGGGTGGCGAAGATGCCACCACCACACACCGGGGAATCGCCCCGGACGCCTCCCGGTTCCCGCTACGCATCCGGGATCGACGTCCACCGAAGAAGGAAGCTGAGCTGCATGTCCGAAGAGTCCATCACCCTCACCGACAACCGGACCGGTAAGAGCGTCACCGTCCCCATCGAGCACAGCGTGTTCTCCTCCCAGGCGGTCCGCGAGCTGGATCCGGGGCTCTTCTTCTACGATCCCGCCTTCAAGTCCACCGCCTCGTGCTCGAGTTCGATCACCGACCTCGACGGCGTCAACGGAATCCTGCGTTTCCGTGGCTACCCGATCGAACAGCTGGCCGAGAAGTCGACCTTCCTGGAGGTCGCCTACCTGCTCATCAACGGTGAGTTGCCCGACTCCGCCCAGTACGAGGAGTGGGTGCACCACGTCACCTACCACACCTACATCCACGAGAACACCGCCGACTTCATCAAGGGATTCCGCTACGACGCCCACCCGATGGGCATGCTCGTGTCCGTCGTCGCCGCCCTGTCCACGTTCTACCCGGAGTCCAAGCAGATCCACGATCCCCAGATCCGGATGATCCAGGCCATCAGGTTGATCGCCAAGATGCCCACCATGGCCGCCTTCGCCTACCGCCACAGTGTCGGCCTTCCCCGTGAGTATCCGGTCAACCACCTCACCTACACGGGGAACTTCCTCCGGATGATGTGGAACGTCGCCGATCCCAACTACGAACCCGATCCGGTTCTGGCCAAGGCCCTGGACCTTCTGTTCATCCTCCACGCCGACCACGAGCAGAACTGCTCCACCACCACCATGAGGACCGTCGGTAGCGCCGGCGCCGATCCCTTCATCAGTGTCGCCGCCGCCGCCTCGGCCCTCTACGGCCCCCTGCACGGCGGGGCCAACGAGAAGGTGATCAGGATGCTCCACGAGATCGGGGACGTGAAGAACGTGGCCTCCTACGTGGAGAAGGTGAAGAAGGGGGAGCTCAAGCTCCAGGGCTTCGGCCA
>JALSTE010000753.1 GCA_026983855.1 Acidimicrobiia bacterium | reverse complement strand
TCGGAGCGGCCCCTCTCGGTGGCGTCGGGGATCTCGGTCTCGTCGATCTCGCCCCGGCCCGCTTCGTGGAGCAGTTTCACCGCCGCCAGGGCGACGTTCCGGAGGTTGTCATCACCGGCCAGGGCGTGGAGCACCGGGTTGTAGGCGTCGATGTCGTCGGCCGCCAGGGCCTCCCGGATGGCCTGGACGGTCTTATCCATCTGGCGGGCCCGAAGGTCGGCGACGGAGGGGATCTTCTCCACGGTGATCTTCTGGCGGGTGAGGCGTTCGATGTTGCGCAGCAGGCGCCGCTCGCGGGGCTCGGCCAGGGTTATGGCGACTCCTGAGCGACCGGCCCGTCCCACCCGGCCGATACGGTGCACATAGCTCTCGGGGGCGGCGGGAACGTCGTAGTTCACCACGTGGGTGAGGGTGTCCACGTCGAGCCCGCGCGCCGCCACGTCGGTGGCCACCAGTAGTTCGGCGGTACCGTCCCGGAGTCGGCCCATGACCCGGTCGCGCTGCCTCTGGTCCATTCCCCCGTGGAGGGCCTCGGCCCGGTAGCCACGGGCGTTCATGGTCTCGGTGAGGGAGTCCACCTCGACCCGGGTGCGGCAGAACACCAGAGCCGCCCCGGGGGACTCGATGTCGAGTATCCGGCCCAGGGCCGAGGCCTTGTGGTGCCGGCTGACCATGTAAACGCTCTGGCGGACCCGGGCGCCGTCGTCTGAGGCCTCGGCGGCGCCGATGCGGATCTTCACCGGATCGTTCTGGTAGCGGCGGGCGATGGCCGTGATGCGTGACGGCATCGTGGCCGAGAACAGCACCGTCTGACGTTCCGGTGGGGTGTTCTCGAGGATGGCCTCTATGTCCTCGGTGAATCCCATGTCGAGCATCTCGTCGGCCTCGTCGAGTACCACCGTGCGGACCGAGTCGAGCTGCAACGAACCCCGCTTGATGTGGTCGATGGCCCTCCCCGGGGTGGCGACCACGACATGGGCCCCGCGGTCGAGGGAGCGGAGCTGACGCTGGATCGGCTGGCCGCCGAACACGGGGACCACCCTCACCCTCATCTCCCGCCCGTACCTGAACATGGCCTCGCTCACCTGAACCGCCAGCTCGCGGGTGGGGACGATCACGAGGATCGTGGGCTCCACCGGGGCGTCGGGGTCGAGCTTCTGCAGGGCGGGAAGGGCGAAGGCCGCGGTCTTGCCCGTTCCCGTGGCGGCCTGGCCCAGCAGGTCCCGCCCCTCCAGCAGGGGGGGAATCGCCTCGCGCTGGATGGGCGTGGGCTCCTCATATCCCAGGATCGTGAGTGCCTTCAGCAGTTCGGGGCGCAGACCCAGGGCCGCGAAACCGCTCGGGGTGCCGGTCGGGGAGGCCCCATCAGAAGGGGTGGGGGTGTCCGGTTGGGGTTGGGGGTTCTCGTCGGTCTCGGGGGTGGCGGGGGTCTGGTGCTGCATTTCGGGGGCTCTCCTTGCGGCGCCCCGGGGGTTGGGCGCCAGGTTCCCCTCAGTCGTCGACCTCACCGGCGTCGGCGGTGGGG
>JALSTE010000752.1 GCA_026983855.1 Acidimicrobiia bacterium | reverse complement strand
TGGTGGCTGCGGTCCGCTATGGCCTGGGTCACGCCCTCGAAACCGGGCGGGACCACCACGACCTTCTCCGGCCGGGCCCCGAGACGCTCTATCAACTCCCGACGGGTGAACTCCGTGGGGACCAGCACCAGTTCGGATCCCTTGACGGCCGCCGGAACCCGGCGGCACAGGAACGCCCGCTTGGCGGGACTGAAGTACTCGGGATGCTCCAGGTACTGGACATCGTGCACGGTGACGATGGAGCGGGCGCCGCGCACCACCGGGATCGTTCCCCCCACGTGGTGAACCACGTCGAGGGCCCGCCGCCGGCTCTGAGCCGCCAACCAACTGGCCTCCGCCGCCACCCTCACCCCCTGGGAGCGTCCCGACACCGGGGCCGGAACCCACTCCACCCGTTCCGCCAGGGCCGGATGGGCCTCGGCGAAGGAGGGAAGCACGAAGAATGTGAATTCGAGTCCCTCGGGTCGCTGATCGGCGAGACCCCGGATGTGGCTGACGGCATAGGTCTCGGTGCCACCGACCTGTCCGGGCCGCAACCACAGGAGATTGACGCCTATTCTCACCGACCTGCTTCTCCGCCTCGCCGGCTGCCAGTCATCGCCGGTCATGTTGCCACGTCGGAGCCACCGATACCGCCACCGGAGCCCGAATCGCGGTTCCGTTGGGCTCCTCGGCACCACAATCGACGACATAAGGCCGGGTACGGGCGTAGGGTCCGGACATGGCACTTCCAACGGAACAGGTGGGCTCCATCCCGCGACCCCTGGCGCTACTCGACGCCATCGACCGGGCTCAGAGGGGTGAGCTCTCCGGGGCGGCCCTGGCCGGGGCCTATGACGCCGCCCTCAGGGACACCATCGAACGCCTGGAGGCGACCGGTTCGCCGGTGATAAGCGACGGGGAGCAGACCAAACCCAGTTTCGCCACCTATCCCCTGGCGGGCCTGGAGTCGCTGTCGCCCGAGGGGGTGGAGATCCCCTTCGAGGACGGTCATGTCCGCCGGCTGCCGGCCATCACCGAGGGGCCGTTCCGGTACCAGGTGTACTCCGAGTCATTCCTGCGCCCGGCCCTGGGACTGGCCAACGTCCCCGTCAAACAGGCGGTCATATCGGCCTCGGCCATGAGCCTCCTGTACCCACCCCACGGTCTGGAGGGGTACCCCCAGGAGGAGTTCAACGCCGACGTGGTGGCCGAGGTGACCCGGGACATCCGCGGGAGCCTCGACGCCGGGGCCCACAACGTGCAGATGGACTTCACCGAGGGGCGTCTGGCCCTCAAGCTGGATCCCACCGGGGGCCTGCTGCGGGCCTTCATCGGGATAAACAACGCCGTGTTCGCCAACTTCGGGGAGCGGGACCGGTCCCGTCTGGGTGTCCACACCTGCCCCGGGGGTGACCACGACGCCGCCCACAGCTCCGATGTGGACTACGCCGGTCTACTGCCCTCGCTGTTCGGGCTGGACGCCACCAACTTCTACATCCAGCTCGCCAGCGAGGCCGATCCCGATCGGGTACTGGGGATCATC
>JALSTE010000751.1 GCA_026983855.1 Acidimicrobiia bacterium | reverse complement strand
GCGATCGGCCAGACGCCCGGCCACCACCAGGCCGCTCACCGAGCCCGCCACCGCCATGACCGAGATCCAGCCCGCCGCCCGGGAGCGGAAGCGGTTCGGGAACAGCTCACCCCGGTAGACCCCGAGTGAGGGCAGCAGGGCGGCGCTGATGACCGAGGCGACCACCGCCAGGATCCACATGAGGGGACCGGCGGTGTTGAAGACGAGGACCAGGAATCCCAGACCCGCCACCCCCGAGGTCAGGATCACCAGCTTGCGGCCCACCACGTCGGCGGCCCGCCCCCCGATCAGGAGTCCCAGGCCCCCCGGGGTTCCGGCCAGGGTCACGAACAGGGTGATGGATCCGGCGTTGAAACTCCTCTCGTCCCGGAGGAACTCATTGCGGAACTGGTCGGCGGGACTCAGGAAGGCGGCGATCAGAAAGGAGATGGCCCCCAGGAGCAGCAGCCGGGGAAGGTGGGATCTCAGTCCCGACCCCTCCGGATGCCCCCTGCCGGCGACGGGGACCGTGAAACGGCGGCTCTCGGGCAGGCGACGGGCGATGTCCCGGATCAGGGGAAGGGCCAGCAGGGGAACGACGTACACGATCCGCCAGCCCCGACGGCCCAGGTCGGCCACCGGCAGGACCCACAGCACCATGCCCGCCCCCAGGGCCGAGGACATCCCCAGCAGTGAGAGGGCGTAGGCCCGGGCCCCCGCCGGCATCTCCTCCACCGCGTAGACCAGGATCACCGTTCCCAGGGCGGCGGCGAACATCCTCACGGTCATCTGGCTTCCGACCAGGAAGGCCAGGGAGGGTGCCGCCGCCCCGGCCACCGACGCCGCTATCCCCCCCACCGCCGCGGCCACGGCGACCCTTCGGCGGCCCCTCCGGTCGGCGACCGCCACCACGGCCAGGGACGCCACCACCCCGAGACGGACCACGGCCCCCGCCACCCCCTGGCCCGAGCGGCTGACGTCGAACTCGTCGGCGATGAAGGTGAGGGTCTGGCTGATGAGGGTGCCGAGGTACCCCGCCAGCACGGCGGCGGCGCTGATCGTGCCCATCACCGCCGCGGCCCGGACATCGAGCCTCTGGGGTGGGGCCCACCAGGGCTGGGATCCGTCGAAGCGTCGGAAGCGCCTCATGGCCCGGCGCACCGGAAGGGCGAAGAAGATCCCGAAGTAGGGGATGGCCAGGTGGTAGTCGATCACCTCGGTGACCGGGATCAGCCCGTCCGCCCGGGGGGCGCCGATGTCCACCCGGCGGGTGTAGGCGGTGAACGGACCGTCGTCGATTCCGAACTCCGTGGGGCCCAGTGCGGTCTCCCGGACGATGTCGTCGCGGGGCCTGAGGATCTCGGCCAGCCCGGCTTCGTCCACCGGCGAATGGGTCTTGACGGTGCTCAGGATGATCTCCCCGTTGGTGTGAGGGTGCCGGGGTCGGGGCCCGCCGGTGTGATGGTTACCAGGATGATCTCCCCGTTGGTGTGAGGGTGCCGGGGTGGGGGCCCGCCGGTGTGACGGTGGGCGCATGAACGTGGGATCGGGTCCCCAGGGAACATACTTGTGTCGTGGAACAGATCATCGTCCGACCGTCATCGGGCCTCCGGGGCGAGGTTCCCATCTCCGGGGCCAAGAACTCCGTCCTCAAGCTCATGGCCGCCACCCTGCTGGCCCCGGGGGAGTCGGTGCTGCACAACGTACCGGCCATCTCCGATGTGGGGATCATGGCCGAGTTGCTGCGGGCCATGGGAGCCGATGTCACCCTCACCCCGGGAACGGCCCGCATCGTCGTGCCCGAGGTGTGCGGGTTGGAGGCCCCCTACGAACTGGTCGAGCGGATGAGGGCGTCGATCGTCGTACTGGGCCCCCTCCTGGGCCGGTTCGGGCGGGCCCGGGTCTCGCTCCCGGGAGGGGACGACCTGGGGCCCCGTCCCATCGACATGCACCTCTCGGGTCTGCAGAGGTTGGGAGCCCGGTTCGAGTCCGAACACGGTTACATCGAGGCCCGGGCCGAGGTGCTCCGGGGGACCGAGGTGCTGCTGGAGTACCCGAGTGTCGGGGCGACGGAGAACCTGCTCATGGCCGCGGTTCTGGCCAAGGGCCGCACGGTCATCGAGAACGCGGCCCGGGAACCCGAGATATACGACCTGTGCGAGATGCTCGCGAAGATGGGTGCCTCCATAGTGGGGGCGGGCACCTCAACCATCGAGGTGGAGGGCGTGGAGCGACTCTCGCCGGTCACCCACTCCGTGGTCCCCGACCGCATCGAGGCCGCCACCTACCTGGCGGCGGTGGGCGTGGCCGGTGGGGAGCTGACCCTCAGGGGGGCCCGGGCCGGCCACATGGAGATGCTGATCGAGAAGCTGCGGGCCATGGGGATGACGATCTCCGACACCGGGAACGGCCTGTGGGCCATGGCCCCCCGCACCCTGCACTCCGTCGACGTGGTGACCCTGCCCTATCCCGGTGTGGCGACGGACTACAAGCCCTTCCTGGTGGCCATGCTCTCCGTGGCCGACGGGGTGGGAATCGTCACCGAGAACATATTTCAGGGGGGTCGCTTCGGGTACATCGACGAACTGAGGCGCATGAGGGCCGACATCCGCACCCAGGGCCATCACGCGGTCGTGAGGGGTACCACGACCCTGTCGGGGGCCCGGGTCAAGGCCCGCGACATCAGGGCCGGGGCGGCCCTGGTGGTGGCCGGGTTGAGGGCCGAGGGGGAGACCGCCGTCACCGGGGTCGAGCACATCGACCGTGGCTACGACGCCCTGGTCCCCAAGCTGGCCGCGGTCGGCGCCGACGTCACCCGGGTGGAAGGGTGAGGTCCCACGGTGGCCGATGAGGACTTCTGGTCCCGGGTCAGGGATCTGCCCGACCTGGAGCCCGACGGGTCCCGCCCCCACGAGTGGTCGGGAGCATCCGGTGGTCGGACCGGTGGGGGGAGGGTCGTTCCCGCCGGCTCACCGAAACCGGCGGAGGCGGGTCCGAAACCGGCCAGAGGGAGGTTCGGTACCAGCCCCTGGTGGCGGAGAACGGCCATCGTCCTGGCCCTGCTGCTCTTTGGTCTGCCGACCCTGGGCCTGGTCTACGGGTGGTGGCGGTACCGCGGACTCGAACGGGTGCCCGTCGCCGATGTACTCACCCCGGCCTCGGGTGGTTCCCGGACCATTCTGGTCGTGGGTTCGGACTCCAGGGAGGGTCTGGCCCCCGACCGCCCCGACGCCGGGGCCCTGCTCGCCTCACCGGTGAGCGGTCAGAGGGCCGACACCATCCTGCTGATCAGGATCGACGACCGGGGGGTGGCGTTCCTCTCCCTGCCCCGGGACCTGTGGCTGCCCATCTCGGGCCGGGGTGGCAGTCAGAGGATCAACACCGCCTACGTGAATGGCCCGGCCCAGCTCATAGCCACCGTGCAGGAGAGCCTGGGAGTGCCGGTCAACTCCTACATGGAGATCGACTTCTCGGGCTTTGACGATCTCGTCGACGCCGCCGGTGGGGTGACCATCGACTTCCCCTACCCGGCCTCGGACGCCAACAGCGGACTGATGGTGGACACCGCGGGACCGGTGCGACTCGACGGTGTGCAGGCCCTCGCCTATGTCAGGTCCCGGCACTACACCGAGATCGTGGACGGACGTCCCCGGGTGGACGGGACCGGTGATCTGGGGCGAACCGCCCGTCAGCAGGTGCTGGTGGCCAACCTGGTCGATGAGCTGGCCGCCACCCGCAATCCCCTGGCCATCGACCGGGCCATCCGGGGCCTGACCTCGGCGGTGAGGGTGGACGACCGGATGGGGCTGTTCGACCTGATCGGCGTGGCCCGCGGTCTGGCGGGAAATGATCCCGAACAACTGGCCCTGCCGGTGCGCCCCCACACGACGTCCGGTGGGGCGGCGGTGTTGTTGTTGGCTGATGGGGCCCAGGTGGTGTTGGACCGGTTCCGCTGAGTCCACGGGGGTTCAGGACCCGGCGGGAATGGCGGCGATCACCACGAAGGCCAGCATGGCCCCCACGGCCACGAACCCGACCAGGGCCCGGCGATCGGACTTCCGGTGGGCGACCACCGCGGCACTGATGGCCTGGATCAGGTAGTAGACGGCGAACGCCCGGGAGGCCAGGGAGATGATGGAGAAGATGTTCGTGCTCCACACCAGCACCCCCGCCGCGGCCAGGATCGTCACATAGCCCATCCGGACCGAGTGATGGGTGCTCCGACCGGTGAGCATCCCCCCACCTCCCGCGGTGTCGGCAATGCCCGCCGACAACTGGCTGAACACGGCGGCGATCAGCACCATGGGGACGAGCAGGGGCGCCGCCTCCCTCACCCCGTCGAGGATGGCGGTCTCGTCGATCCGGGCCGGGAAGGCGTTGAACAGGGGCACCGCGCTCACGATGAACACCACGTAGATGGCGGCGGAGATCCACTGGGCCCTCTTCATGGTCAGGATCCGGGTGGTGGAGTCGTACTTGTGGCCCAGGTAGCGGGACGTCTCGAAACCCTGGACGACTATGAGCATCCCCGCCAGGGCCCGGACGGTGTTCCACGGGTCGGTGAAGTGGGCCAGGGAGCCGTACTCGTGGACACTGCGCCCCAGGTCGACGACGTCGAAGACCACCAGGGTGAGGATCAGGCCCCCGATGATCGAGAGCTTGATGTTCACCGCCACCTCCTCCAGTTTCTCCATTCCGTCGAGCCCTCGTAGCCAGGCGACCAGGGCGATTCCGACCATCACCGTGGTGGTGAGGACCCGGGCCCAGAACTCCGATTCACCCAGGACCGGGCGGAGTAGGAACGATGACAGCAGACGGAGGTAGAAGCCCACGGAGATCGCGTAGGCCAGTCCCAGGGAGAGATCGGAGAGGTGGTCGAGGTCCCGGAGGGTGCTCCCGCCCGAGCCGTCCTCCAGGGCCGGTTCCACGTGGGCGATGTTGAAGCGGATGACCGCCCCCACGGCGTAGGCCGCCGCCAGGATGCCGGTGATCGCCAGGGGTGCCCATGACCCCACCAGGGCGTTGAGGAGGGGGGCCATGACCAGGAACCCGCTGCCGATGATCGAGGCCAGGGGGGTGACGGTGGCCCGCCAGTTCGTGGACGAGGAGATCCGGGGTTGGAACAGCACCACCGCAACGACGACGATGGTGACCACGCCGACGATGTCCAGGATGACTTCCACGTCGGGAGGTTAGGTCAAACTGAGCCCGGTGACCCCGGGTGAGGGGCTCACCCCTGGGGCACCAGGGGTGCGGTGGGGCCGGACAGCGTGCCGAAGGGCTCCGCCATGGAGGTCAGGGCGTCGAGGAGGGAGTCGAGGTCCTCGGGCTGGAGGCTCTTGAGGTTCTCCAGCCAGGAGTCGGTGACGGTGTGCAGGGGACGGAGATACCACCGCCCGTCGACCTCGACGACCTCCAGTCCCCGACGGGGCCCGTTGGAGAGGAGGGGCGAGTCAACTTCGGGTAGCAACCCGATTCCGCCCATGAACGGGGTCAGTCCGAAACCCCCGCTGTCCGCGATCAGATCTTCGAGACAGACGTCGGGCGGGATCGAGGGGTCGGCGAAGGATCCCGACGTCTCCACCCGGAGGCACTCATCGGTCCGGCGGACGGTCACCGACCCCTCTCCCTCGACGGATAGTTCGAGGAGGCTGGGCAACACGGACACGTAGGTGCGGCCGTCCCGTTCGAAGATCTCCGAATCGACGGCGATGGAGTAGGTGACACCCAGATCGGCGAGGCCCCGGCGGGCGTCGGCGGCGGCCGACTCCAGACCGTCCACGTACAGGGGGGCGTACCTGAGGGCGGCGGAGGACTCCGAGGGGTCGACCAACCGTATGGCGGCCACGGGGTCGATGTCGTTGGCCGCCCGCACCAGGGCCTGCACCACACCATCGGGGCTGTCGGCACCGGTGGCCACCAGGGCCCGGTCGGCGGGGGGAAGATCGAGTCCGGCGTCGCGGCGGAGCCTCTCGGCGATGGTGTAGGAGATGCTCACCCGCCAGCGTCCGTCTCGACGGATGACCGCCAGGCCCCCCTCGAAATCCCCCGAACTGGGTGTGGGGGGCTCGAGACTCTGACGCCAGTCACCAGCGTCGGGATTGAGACGGGACACGGCCCGGTCCACGAAGGAACCGAACGGGAACCGGCTCGGATCGGCGGAGATGTTGGAGGTTCCGGAGAACTCGACCCAGGCCAGGTCCCCGTCGAGGTTCTCGACGTTGAACTCCATGTCGGAGAACTGGAGATCGAGCCAGTCCGGGGAGGTCAACTCGGCCCCCGGGTCAATGACCTGGAGCCTCTTGAGTTCCTCCCAGCTCTTGGTGAGGGTGTCCACGGCCAGTTCCCGTTCGGTGGGATCCAGGACCTGACCCACACCGATCAGATCCTCGTTGTCCAGAGCGGTGAACAGGTCCCGGACGGTGCTCTCGGGGGTCGAGGAGCTCCGTCCCGCGATCACCAGGGCCCCGGCCACCCCGGCCAGGGCCAGGGCCACGATTCCCACCAGCAGACCCACCCGGGCGGCGGAGAGACCCCGGCGTCCCGACCGCCCGTCGGCGGCCTCGCGGACCTCCATCATCGGGGGTTCAGCGGGGTCGGTTCCCCCGGAGCCGTCTGAATCGTTCACACCACACCACCATCGTCGTAGGGATCAGGAGCGCCGCTCCCAGGGCGAGGATAGCGGTGGTGGACGATACGAAGTCCGCGGCCCCGGCCGGGGGTAGTCCCGCCGGGGGTCGCCGACCCACCTCCAGGACGGCGACGGCGGTCCCTCCGACGGCCAGGGCGAGGATCATGGCCAGGATCCGGGCGGTGGAGCGGTGGTCCGTGCCGACCGCCAGGAGCAGGGCGATGGTCACGGCGGGCAGCAGGGGGAGGCCCAGGGCGAGGAGACGAACCGCACCGAGGTCGACGCCGATGTCGAGGGCGGCCGCGGCCAGACCGAACGCGTTCCGGGTCCGGGCCCCACTGTGGGACCACGCCAGGAACAGGGTGAGGCAGGCGGCCAGGGAGGAGACGGCGAGGGCCCAGCGACAGGTCGGGCTCCAGCCGGCCGGATCGCCGGGTCGGTATCGGGTGGGGCCGTTCATCGGGCCAACAGGGTGGCACGTTCCGCCGGAGCGGTCCCGGCGAACCGGCCGGGGACGGATCCGGGGGCGGAGCGGTGTGGTCGTCTCCTCCCGCGGTTCCGGCCCCGGTGTGGCGGCGGGGCAGGGGTGGGAACATGATCGCGGTTGTGTGCGGGTGACGTGCCTGGTTGGTTCGGGTGTGGCGGCGGGGCAGGGGTGGGAACATGATCGCGGTTGTC
>JALSTE010000750.1 GCA_026983855.1 Acidimicrobiia bacterium | reverse complement strand
ACCATCATGGCGGAGTCGTCACCGTCGAGGGCGATGCCGAAGTCGTAGCAGTAGCCCATCTCAGTCCAGTCCTCCCCGTGGCCGGGTGGTGCCCGGGCCCCGGTACCGCCCGTGGCGGCCGTGCATTGCCTCGGCGGTCATCTATCCACCCCGGATCCTCGTCGTGCGGGCCCCTCGGCCCGCGCTGTTCGTCTCCGGGGTTGGTCGGCGGGGGAGAGTGGCGGCTTAGGAGTGGGTCAGGGCTCCCGGTGGGGGGTCGGTCCCCCGGGTCCGGATAGTTTCGGGGAATGACGACTGACGTTCTGAATCTGGCTGGGGTCCCGACCCCCATGCACAGGGCCGATCGACTGGGCCGTGAGCTGGGTTTCGAGCCCGGGGCCCTGTTCATCAAGCGTGATGACCTGACCGCCTTCGGGGTGGGTGGCAACAAGGCCCGCAAGCTCGACCATCTCTGCACCGAGGCCATCGAGAGGGGTTGCGACACCCTGGTCACGGGCGGGGCTGCCCAGAGCAACCATGTCCGGATGACGGCGGCGGTGGCGGCCATGTTGGGCCTGGGGTGTGTCGTGGTCCTGGGGGGCCGGGAGGCGGAGGCGCCGGAGGGCAACCTGCTGCTGGACCGGGTGTTCGGGGCCCGTACCGTATTTACCGCGGCGACCTACTCCGACGAGTTGGAGGGGGCGATACTGGAGGAGGCCGAACGCCTCAGGGGAGCGGGTCACGTCCCCTACCCGATCCCCCTCGGGGGTTCCTCCCCGATCGGGGCCCGGGGCTACGTGGATGCCGCCCGGGAGATCGAGGACGAGACGGCCGGGGATCCGGTCGTCTACACCGCGTGCGGATCGGGGGGAACCCACGCCGGGCTGGTGGCGGGTCTGGGGGACCACTCCCGGGTGGTTGGTGTGGACGTGGGAGCGGTTCGCCGGGTCGGGGACAAGGTCACGGCCCTGGCCCGGGAGACGGCGGCGGCTTCAGGTCTGATGGAGCCCAGAGGAGAGGTGAGGGTGGCCGGCGGACAGGTCGGCGCCGGGTACGGGGCTCCCACCGAGGCCGCCCGGGAGGCCATCCTCCTGACGGCGCGCCGGGAGGGGATCGTGCTGGATCCCGTCTACTCGGCCAAGGCCATGGCCGGGCTGATAGCTGATCGTCGGGCCGGTCGCCTGGCGGCGGATCAACCGACGGTGTTCGTGCACACCGGGGGCCTCCCCGCCCTGTTCACCTCCCGCTACCGTGGCTGGTTGTCCGGGGACGGAGCCTCCCCCGGGTCGTGAGGGGGCTGGTGGGAGGCGGGGTTCACGTTGGTGGATCGTCGCTCGGAGTTGTGGGGCACTGGGGGTGGTGAGGGGGCTGGTGGGAGGCGGGGTTCAGTTCTCCCCGTCGACGGCCAGCACCCGGCCGAACAGCGACAGCATGCGCCGCCAGCTGTCCTCGGCCGCCTCCTCGTCGTATCCCACGTGCATGGGTCCGATGGCCCCGAGCCTCTTCACCGGACCGTCGGGGTGGTGGTTCATGAAGCTGTGCCCGACCCCG
>JALSTE010000749.1 GCA_026983855.1 Acidimicrobiia bacterium | reverse complement strand
CGCTGACGGCTGTCTCTGGGGCGGGCCCGGGCAGGGGACGGGGGTGCGGCCCGGCGAGGACGGTAGCCATGTTCCATCCCGGTGCCGATCGGACCTATCCTGAGTCCAGTGGTCAGGAACGTCAGACCAACTACGGGATTGGCAGGTAGGTCATGATTCTCAATGTTGACGGGGACTCCTCCCGGTGAGGCGGCTCTTGCCGGCGGTGCTCGCCCTGATCCTGATGGGGGCGGCCTGTGGTGATTCGACCTCCAACGCGGCCGGGGGCTCCGGGACCGTGTCGACCACGGCATCCTCCAACGGGGTTGTCAAGACCGTCGAGGTGGCCGACGTGGCCCTCGACATCCCGGTGGACTGGGCCATAACCCAACCCACGCTCGAGCCCGGTCTGGTGCCACCCGAATCGGCCCTGATGGTCGGCAACGCCACGTTCATCGCCCGTCTGGGAACCCGCTCCTTCGGCGGCGGAAGCTGCGGCACGGCCCCGACCGGCCCCCTGTTCGAACTCGGACGGGGTGAGGTCATGATCCTGCTGCAGGTCACCGACGGCACGGCGGACGTGGGACTCGTCGACGCCGGCAATGCCGCTCTCTCGGGGCCCGTGGCCTCGGCGGGAAGCGAGGTGGCCGACTGCTTCCGGGCCGCGGATCCGGTCGACCGCATCGAGTGGATCGAGGGTCAGGCGGCCGGCCACGACATAGCGGTCCTGGTGGTGATGGGGCCCGAAACCGGGGAGCCGAACCGGGAGCAGGTGCGTGAGGTTCTGGGGAGTATCCGTCCCCGTCGCTGAGGCGGGGGAGGATACCGACGGGAGATCGGGGGTTCAGCCGGGTGACGTGGGCCCGGTGGGGCGCTCCATCTCGAACTGATCCCGGGTTCGTGAGTAGGTGTTCCCGGCGTGTCTGCCGATGGCGTGCAGGGCCTCCTGGTCAACGCGGGTCCCATCCAGGAGGGAGGCCTCGACGTGGATCGCCACGGCCTCGCCGATGACGAGGACCCCGCCGCTCTCGGGATCACCGACGGGCACGAGCGAGGTGACCAAGCACTCGAAGTTGGCCCGGGCCTCGCCGACCAGGGGCGGGGCCACGCGGTGGGCGGGAACGGCGGTGAGCCCGCACGCTCCGAACTCGTTCACCTCGGGGGGAAAGTCCGCCGAGGTCCGGTTCATGGCCTCGGCCACCTCCTCGGTTACCACGTTGACGGTGAATTCACCGGTCTCCCGCACGTTGACCAGGGTGTCCTTGCGGGCCGCCGTTCCGGGGGCGAAGACCAGGACGGGCGGATTTCCGGCCATCACGTTGAAGAACGAGTACGGCGCCAGGTTGGCCACACCGTCGGCCGAGAGGGAGCCGATCCACCCCACCGGACGGGGCACGATCAGCGACGTGGCCAGCTTGTACCGCTCGGTGGGAGTGAGGTCGTCCACGTACATGACGGTCTTCGTGGGGCTCAGGGCACCGCCGTCCCCGCCGGGGATGGACTCGTCAACGCCGGGAGTTTCCTCGGCCGGGTGGTTGTCCGTCTCTCCCTGGTGTC
>JALSTE010000748.1 GCA_026983855.1 Acidimicrobiia bacterium | reverse complement strand
GGGGGGTCACGAGATCGCCGCCGCTTATGAGGATCCCCATGACGGCGAAACTACCGGGGGTCGACCGGTGTTGCCGAGTCGGTGCCACCGGGGCCGGGGGGCCCGCCACCGGACATGATCCAGGTCAGCCGGCCGGGGCGAACACGTTGACCTCCACGGCTCCCACGTTTCCCCCCGTGGAGTTGGCCACGTCGAAGCGAATCACCTGGCCGGTGAACTCGACGGCGGCGAATCGGGGATCGCGGGGATTTCCCGCCGGGAACGGACCGAAGGTCTGGCCGTCGTCGACGGTGATCGTGAACTCGTCGGTGATGGCGGTGCCGTTGGCCATCGAGCGGGTGATGAACTCGACCCCCACCACATCCTGGGGTGACCCCAGGTCGATGGTGATGTAGCCGTCGTCTCCGTCCCCGGCGGTGGCCCACTCCGTGGACGGATCACCGTCGATGGCGTTGGCCGCCTTCCAGGTGTCGGAGAACTCCGAACTGACGTCCACCACCGTGGCCCCCAGGGCCAGGTTGTCACCGTGCACCGCCATCTCGGCTCCCCCGCCGGTGGCGTCGCCGGAGTCCTCCACCACGGGGATGGTGAAGGTACCCGTCTCGCTGGCGAAGATCCGCCCGTCGGAGGTGAACCCCTGAACCCGGAAGAAGTACTCCTTGCCCTGCTCGGCACCGGGCAGGAAAACGTTGTGGTCGATGATTCCCGTGCCGTTCATCTCCAGGCTGTTGTTGAAATTGCCGAAATCCTCGGTCTCGCCCCAGACGATGGTGCAGATCGACTCCTCGGTCGTCGTCACCCGGAATATCCCACGGTTGGGGTCGAAGGGATCGGCCTCGAACACGAAGTCACTGGCCTGGATCTCCGAGAACGGTCTGACCTGGAGATCAACGGCACCGTCGGCGGCCTGGGCGGCGGCCTCGGAACCACCGGAGGCATCGCCGCAGGCGGCGGCGGTGAGCAGTATCCCGGCCAACACGGCCAGCAACTTCAGGGTGGTCTTGTTTCGGAACATCGTTTCCTCCGGTTTCAGCGGATTGGCGGTCGGGTGCATCGCGGTGAGGCCCACGTGAATGACGCGCCGGGCCGCCGATCGGTCACAAGATCGGTGGCCGGAGCCCACCGCGACGGGGTGGGAGGTCCCGCCCCCGGGGCAGGCAGGGGGACCGGGTTGAGCCGGTGGTGCTGACTCAGGTGGCGGCGAGGACCTCGGCCACCTGGGTCATGAGAACGTCGGCGTCGGACATGTCGGCCACGGCGACCATGAATTCGTCCATCCCGTGGCGCTCCGTGATCTCCGCCAGTTCCGCCGCGCACTCCTGGGGGGTACCCATGATCACGAACGGTTCGATCCACTCATCGGGTATCAGCGGGGCGGCGGCGGCGAGTCCTCCGGCCATGGCCTCCCTGATCCGCTCCCGGTCGGTGTCGCTGATACCCACGGCCTCCCTCACCTCGGGAGGGGAGTCCACCAGGCGGTAGGTCATGTGGGGTCTGATCTGGTCGAGACGGGCCGGGTCGGTCACCACCGTCGTC
>JALSTE010000747.1 GCA_026983855.1 Acidimicrobiia bacterium | reverse complement strand
CTGGAATGTGGGGGAGGACATCCTGGGCTCACCGGCAGAGGAGCAGAGCGGTGCCTGACACCCCCGACACGAAGACCACGACGCCTGATACCCACTTCGCCGACCCGGAGCCATCGACACCCGGCGGCGAACCCGTCGAGACGGCGGGGCCGGCGAAGGCCCGGTGGCGTCACTGGATCCGACGGGTCGCGGTCCCGGTGGCCGGCGTCGACGCCGCGGGGGTGCGGCGGAACCTGGCCCGCCTGCTCGACGGGGTCGGGGGGATGATCGTCTCCTACGACGCCCTCCCCGGGGAGGTGGATCCCGAACCGGTCCTGATCAACCGCGGCCACGATTCCTGGGCCCTGACCCGGACCCCTCCCTCAGGGGAGCTGACGGTCAATGTGGTCACCGCGGGTCTCGAGCGTCATCGTTTCGGGTTCCGCCAACCCGTCGCCGGGGCCCCCGCGGTTCCGGATCGGGAGGTGGGGGCGATCCTGGTACCGGGGTTGGCGTTCGATCGCCGGGGTGTCCGGCTGGGCCACGGCGCCGGATACTACGACCGGCTGCTGGCCCGGTTCACCGGTCGGATCCCCCTGATCGGTGTGGGACCCACCACCATGATCGTCCCCCGACTGCCCCGGGAGGACCACGACATTCCCCTCACCCATCTGGTGACCGAGGCCGGTGTCGAGGTTCTCGGCGTCGGCACCGGTGACGGCACTGGCTAACCTGCCCCCCGTGAGAATCCTCGTGACCAACGACGACGGAATCGATTCCGTCGGCCTGCACGTGCTGGCCCGAACCATGGCCCGCCACGGCCACGTGACGGTGGCCGCACCCGACTCGGAGTACTCAGGGGCCAGCGCCGCCTTCGGCGCCCTCCACGTCATGCAGCCCGAGATGCACCGGGTCGAGCTGGAGGGCGTGGACGAGGCGTGGTCGATCACCGGACCCCCCGGGTTGTGCGTCATGTTCGCCCGTCTGGGGGCTCTGGGCGACCCCTTCGACCTGGTGGTGGCGGGCATAAATCCGGGCAGCAACGTCGGTCGCTCGGTGTACCACTCCGGTACGGTCGGGGCGGCGATCACCGCCCGCAACGGCGGAATCCACGGCATCGCCGTCAGCCAGGCGGTGGAGCACTGGGGGGTCGAGGGTCAGGGCTGGGAGGACGTCCTGGCCCAGCAGAAATGGCACTCGGCCGCCGCCGTGGCCGACGCCGCGGTCGAGGGGTTCATCGCCGATCCACCGGTCGAGCCCTCGGTGCTCAACCTGAACGTCCCCAACCTCGAGGTCGACGACATGCTCGGCTGGCGGATGACCGAGGTCGGGGTGATCCCTCCCCGCACCATGTCCCGGGCCGTGCGCACCCCCAAGCCGGGTCACGACGGGAGCTACCGGGTGAAGATGGAGTGGGGCGACCCCGTGGATCTACCGGTGGACACCGACGCCGGGGCGGTCATGCACGGCTACGTGTCGGTGACCTGGATCAGCCGCTACGAGGCGGTGGACCCCGAGGGTTCGGCCTCCACCACCAAGGCCATCGACACCCTTCTGG
>JALSTE010000746.1 GCA_026983855.1 Acidimicrobiia bacterium | reverse complement strand
GACTCCTGGTTTCCCGGCCGTCAGGTTGCCTGTTCGATGTGCTGATCCGCTGACCACAGTACAACCGGCGCCGGGGGACCACCGCCATCCCGATTCGACCGGAACCACCCCCGGCACCGGCATTGGACGGCTTTGGATAGGTTTTGTGATCGTGGGTTCCCTGCAGATCCGTCTTTTCGGCGGCCTCGAGTTGTCGGCGGAGGGCACGCGTCTGCCCCTTCCGGCCTCCCGCCGGGCCCAGGCCCTGCTGGCCTACCTGGTCCTGCATCCCGGTCCCTGCCGACGGGCCAAGCTCATAGGTGAACTGTTCCCCGAGTCGTCGGAGAAGAGGGGGCGCAAGCAGCTCAGTCAGGAACTCTGGAAGCTGAACAGCCTCCTCGACGGTCACCTACCCGAGGGGCAACTCATCATCCAGAGATCGGAGACGGTCGAGCTGTCCCCCTCGACCCGGGTCTGGATCGACACCGTGGAGTTCGACCGGGCCTACCAGGACTGGCGGGAGGCCAAACCGGGAAGCCCCGAGGAGTTCGCCGCCCTCGAGACGGCCGCCTCGCTCTACACGGGCGAGCTGCTGGCCGGTTTCTACGACGACTGGTTGCAGACCGCCCAGAGTTCCGCCCGGGACCTCGCCCTCCAGGTGTTCGATCGCCTGGTGGAGCTGCTGACGGCCCGGGGGGAGTACGTCTCGGCCCTGGGCTGGGCCCGCCGCCTGATCGATCTCGATCCCCTCACCGAGTCCAGTCACCGGCGCCTGATCCGGGTGGAGCTGCTGCTCGGACGTCCGACCCGGGCCCTCAAGGCCCTCGAACAGTGCCGGGAGCTGCTCGAGCTGGAGCTCGATGCCCCGCTCTCCGCCGCCACCGAGGCCCTCCGGGAGGACATCGAGAGGGTCAGGGCCGACCGTTCGCGCCCCCCCCTGCCCCGCACCGATGAGCGCCACCACCGCCTGGTGGGCCGCGGGGAGGAACGCAGTGTCCTGTCCGAGGCCCTCGACAGCCTGATCGAGGGATCTCCCTTCGCGGTGCTGCTGACGGGGCCCCCGGGCATGGGACGAACCTCCCTCATCGAGTCCCTGGCCCTCGACGCCCGCTGGCGGGGCGTGACCCTGGCCCCGGCCACCTGCCGCCCCGGTGCCGACGCCCCCCTGCAGCCCCTGCTGGAGGCGGCCCGGGCCATAGTCACCCCGCTCCCGGCCTGGCAGCTCGAGAACCGCCTCGACCACCATCAGTTGGTACGCCTGGAGCCGTTCATCCCCCACCTCAATGCCGGGGGATCCCAGGCCGACAGATCGGCGCCGGAGTCCACCTCGGAACTCACCTCGGCCCTCGGTGCCCTGTTCGAGTGTCTGGCCGAGGACCGTCCCCTGATGATCGTCGTGGACGATTTCCACCTCGCCGACCCGGCCAGTCGCCGCCTGGTGCTGGACCTGGCCCGCTTGGCGGCCGGGGGAAGGCTGGGGCTGCTGGTGAGCTGGGAGGAGGGGGCCACCCGATCCGATCCCGACCTGTGGAACCACCTGCGTCAGATCGACCGCCTCACCGGCACCCGGAGGGTGGAACTCGGCCCCCTCACAAGACCCGACATAACCCGCCTGATCACCTCCACCCCCGGGGTTCCCGCCGATGACTGCGTCGCCACCCGGGTCGCCGAGCTGACCGGGGGAAACCCCCGGCAGATCCTGCGCCTGCTGTCCCGACTCTCCGAGGCCGAGGCCGAGGGGGGACCCGGCCCCGATCTGGAGGTCCTGGCCCTGGAGCTGGGCATCCCCGAGCGCCTGATCTCCCGGCTGGAGGGCCTGGGTGCCCGGGCCCTGCTGATACTGCGGGTGCTGGCCGTTGCCACCTCCCCCATCCCCGTCACCGCCCTGGACCGTCTACCCCGGGAGGATGGAGCCGGGACCACGGAGATGATCTCGGCCATCACCGATCTCCTGGACCGCCAGATAGTGGCCGAGGACCGGGGGCACCTCTCGGTGGCCAGTCACCTCCTGGCCCGATCCGTCACCGCCGGTCTCGACCCCGTCGAGCTGAAGCGCATCCACTCCCTGGTCGCCGAACTCCTCGACGCCACCGGCGCCCCCTCGGAGGTGGTGGCCGAGCACCTCTCCCTGGCCGACGAACCCGTCGCCGCCTGGGACCGGTGGCACCGGGCCCTCACCGAGGCGGTGGCCCAGGGGCATCCCACCCTCGTCCACGACATCGCCCCGGCTCTGCTCTCCGTGGGCGACATGGGAAGGGTGCCCTCCGACCTGGCCGCCCGCACCCTCCTGGCCGCCCATCAGTTGGCTGAGATCGTGGGGGACGTGGATCTGCAGTCCGCCCTGGTGGAGAGGGCCGGGGAGCTCGGGCCCGTGTCCGGGGCGGTGGAGGTCGACCGCTCCGCCCGTCTCATCCGGACCCTGGGCCACCGGGCCGCGTGGAGCGAGGCCGAGAGTGAGGCCGCCGCCGCCCTCGAACGCCTCGATCCCGGGGAGGTGCCCGGGGGCCGGGCCGAGCTGCTCCTGGCCCTGGGAACCACCCGGACCCTGGCGGCCCGACTGGGCGAGGCTCTCGAGGCCCTCGATGGCGCGACACGATCGGCCCCCGATTCCCTGACCCGGGCCCGGGCCCACGCGGCCATGGCCAACTCCGCCTGGTTGACCCCCGCCGTCACCGCCGAGGGCACGGCCCTCATGACCCAGATTCTGGAGACCTCCGGTGAGCGGCTGGCCCCCCATCTGCAGATCGAGTTTCACCGGGCCCTGGCGGTCACCCGGTTTCGGGGAGGGGACTCCGCCCTGAGCCCCGTTCACATGAACCGGGCCGTGGAACTGGCCGAGAGGATCGGGGCCCTTCCGGTGGCCTCCGCCACCCGGGCGGCCCGTGCCACCGGCCTGCTCATCACCGGCCGCCTCGGGGAGGCCCTCATGGAGCTCACCGAGTCGGCGGAGGTCGTCTCCCAGCTTCCGGCCCGCCGTCAAACCGCCGAGGTGCAACTCTCCCTCGCCTCGGCCGCCGCCCAGGCCATCGGTGACATCCAGTTGGTGGAGCACCACGGCCGGGCCGCCCTCTCCTACTTCGAGAGCACCGGGAATCCGGTCTGGACCGCCATGACCCTCGATCCCCTCATGACCATCGCCCTGTGGACCGGGGATCCCGACGGGGCCGAGGCCATGATGGAACGCCAGTCCGAACTGTGGTCGGGGGCGGGGATCGGGCCCATGCCGGACTTCATGATCATCACCCGCAGTCGGGTCCCCGCCGCCCGCGGTGATTTCGAACGGGCCCTCGACGAGATCTCCGCCTGTTCCCCCCGGCCCGTCGGCTACCGGGTGCGGGTGGAGTTGTACCGGGCCCGACTGTTGTTCGCCGCCGGGCGGATCGACGAGGCGGCCAGGATCGCCGAGCGGGTGTCGGATTCCCTGGCCCACGGCCTGCTGCTACCCGAGCTCTATCACCTCAAGGGGCTGCTCCACCGCCACCGGGGCGACCTGAACTCCTGGCGACAGGCCTGGGACCATGGCTATCGGCTCCTGTCGCTCTCCCTCCAGCCCCTGGACCCCGACGTCATCCTCGACGCCGGGCCGCCGTGGTCGTTGGACCTGCTCGCCCACCACCGGGAACACCGGTCGATTTCGGTCGTGGCCCGACTGCGGCCCTCACCCGGGGTGGTCCCCTCGGCCTCCGAGGTCGAATTCGTCGAGGTGGACTGGACCGTGGCCCACTCCGGGGACCTCGCCTACCCCGAGGGGTCGGAGCGTCGCCGCCAGCGCATACTCCGACTGGTGGAGGAGGCCCGGGCCGCCGGGGCCCTGCCGTCCACCACCGACCTGGCCATCGCCCTGGGGGCCAGCACCGCGACCATCAAACGGGATCTGATCTTCCTGCGGGAGCGGGGGCATCTCGTCGACACCCACGGCATGGAGCCTCGAAGGCCTCTCGACAAGCAATAGTTCACTCTCTGTAGTCGCTGGTGTCCATTCCCGGCGTTCTTGGTCACTCATCGGTGAGTAGAGGGGCGGTGAGCGGCTCGGCTCATCGATTGGGCCGATCCCGGAGATACGTCCGAGAGAGCCGTGTTCCACAGTGTGGGGCGCAACAGACCAGATCACGTCCAGACCAGTTCGAGACGGGAGCCGCCGGGGCGACAGCCCCCGGTCTCCAATCGCGATCGGACGCCGACCACCACACCGGCCCGAAGATTCCCGGTGCCGGCGGCGTTCTCCGGATCGGGGGTGTCGACGGCGGAGCAAATGGACCGGTGGCCGTCGACCCCCAGATCCAGCCCGAATCCCCCGAGGGCCCGCTCAGCGGCCGGGTATCTCCCGGCGGTCGGCCATGAAGGGGAACTCCCGGCGGACCCGGGCCACGGTCTCGGCCTCCACCTCGGTGACCAGCAGGGCCTCACGTTCGGCGGCGGCCACCAGGACCCGGCCCAGGGGATCGATCACCGCGCTGTCCCCGCCGTAGGCGATCTCACCGGTCGCCGCTCCGTCGGGGCCGGTCCCGTATCCGGTGCCCACCCGGTTCACCCCGACCACGTAGGCCTGGTTCTCGATCGCCCGGGCCCGCAACAGGGTTCGCCACTGGTCCCGCCGGGTGGCCGGCCAGTTGGCCGGGATCACGTACATGTCCGTGGCGGGGGCCAGGGCCCAGAATTCGTTGGCGAACCTCAGGTCGTAGCAGACGAAGGTGCTGACCCGCAGCCCCTCCACGTCCACGGTCAGGAAACTGGTGCCGGCGCCGTAGTGCTCGGGCTCCGAGGAGTAGCCGAAGGGGTGAATCTTGCGGTAGGTGTGAGTCTCCCCCTCCGGAGACACCAGGAACAGGGTGTTGTGGGGGCGCTCCCCCCGGTGGTGGATCACCGGTACCGAGGCGCAGACCCACATCGAGTGGTCCGTGGCCCACCGCCGGAGGCGGCTCACCGAGGGTCCGTCCGGGTCCTCGGCCACGTCCGGGGTGTTCATCGAGAAGCCGGTGGAGAACATCTCCGTGAGCACCACCAGACGGGCGCCGGCGGCGGCCGAGGCCCCCACCCGGTCGTCCAGGCGGTCCAGGTTCACCTCGGGCCGCTCCCAGACGATGTCGTGCTGGACCAGGGCCACCTTCACGAGTCGGCTCCGGCGGGATCTGGCCGCAGCCGGCCCAGGCGCTCGGCGGCCTCGCGGAGTACCTCGGGTCTCTTGCAGAAGGCGAAACGGACCAGGTGACGACCCTCGGCCGGGTTGTCGTAGAACACCTGGGTCGGCACCCCCACCACCCCGGCCCGCTCGGGCAGGGCCAGACAGAACTCGATCCCGTCCACCCCCCCGATGGACCGGATGTCGGCGTTGACGAAGTAGGTGCCCTGGGGGCGGTGGACGATGAGGCCCGCCTCCTCCAGTCCATCGCAGATGATGTCGCGTTTGGTCCTCATGTCGGCCGTGAACTCGCGGTAGTAGTCATCGTCGAGACCCAGGGCCAGGGCCACCGCCGGCTGGAACGGCGCCCCTCCCACGTAGGTGAGGAACTGCTTGGCGGTTCGCACCGGGGTCACCAGGTCCTCCGGACCGCAGACCCATCCGATTTTCCACCCGGTGAAGCTGAACGTCTTGCCCGCCGAGCTGATGGTCAGGGTCCGGCCCCACATACCGGGAAGGGTGGCCAGGGGGATGTGCTCCCCGTCGAAGACCAGGTGTTCGTACACCTCGTCGGTGACCGCGATCAGGTCATGACGACGGCACAGGTCGGCGATGTGCTCCAACTCGGCGGGACTGAAGACCTTGCCGGTGGGGTTGTGGGGGGTGTTGAGCAGGATCAGGCGGGTCTTGGCGTTTATGGCCGCTTCCAGCTCCCCGGGGTCGTAGGAGTAGTCGGGCGGACGGAGGGTGACCACCCGACGGACCCCGCCGGCCATGGCGATGGTCGCCCCGTAGGAGTCGTACCAGGGCTCGAAGGTGACGACCTCGTCCCCCACCTCGAGCAGGGAGAGCATCGCCGCCGCTATGGCCTCGGTGGCTCCCGCGGTGACCAGGATCTCCCCCTCGGGCAGGTAATCGAGATCGTAGAAGCGCTTCTGGTGACGGGAGATGGCCTGACGCAACTCGGGTGTTCCGGGCCCCGGGGGGTACTGGTTGACCCCCTCGAGGATCGCCTGGGCCGCGGCCCGGGCCACCACCGCCGGACCGTCGGTGTCGGGAAAACCCTGACCCAGGTTGAGGGCACCGGTCCTCAGGGCCAGGGCCGACATCTCGGCGAAGATGGTGGTGCCGAAACCCTGCAGGCGGGAGTTGAGATAGGGGACTCGTTCGCTCACCCCCCCGAGCGTAGGCGGAGATCCTCCCGACGGCCCGGTTCAGGCGCACCGGTTCAGGCAGACCGGTTCACCCCCTGCGGTCCCGACGGACCGGTTCACGCCCAACGGCTCCCATGGCCCGGCTCAGGCGGACCGGCTCAGGCGGACCGGCGCCGCCACCGGAAAACCGCCATCCCGTCGGTACCCCGGTCCTGGGGGAGGATCAGCCCGCCACTCCCCCAGTCG
>JALSTE010000745.1 GCA_026983855.1 Acidimicrobiia bacterium | reverse complement strand
CGTGGCCCACTGACCCCATCACGCCCCACCTCCCCCCATACCCCGCCCACCCGCCCCGGGAGCGGCGTTCACGCCCACCCCACTGGACACCCGAGGCCGACCATCCCGACCACCACCCGCCCCGGGAGCGGCGCAGTTGGCCACCGCCTCACCACGGGATCACCAGGCGGTCGCCGACCCTGAGGTCGGTGCCGCCGTTGATCCGGGCCAATTCGTCCACCGCCCGACGCACATCACCTTCGGGGGCGTAGCTCCGGGCGATCGACCACAGGGTGTCCCCGGCGGCGACGACGTGGATGGTTACACCCGGGGTGTGGGGGACCACCACCGCGGTGGCGCCATCGGGGGCCACCGGCGCAGCCGCGGCCGGGCCCACCACCATCCAGAGGGGAGCCACCACCAGAACCACCAGCAGGGCCAGGCTCACCCGCCTCCGCCGGTACATGGCCCGGGCCGACGGTGTGGCCCGGGGACCGGTCCGGGCCACCGACCGTGGACCCCGGGCGCGGCCGGGGGGGACCGACCCCGCCCCGGAGCGGGCCTCCCACCGCCCGGGGTGGTGTGAGTGGAAACGGGAGGGGGAAATGGTGGTGCACATGTTTACCTGCCTGTGGTCCTGCCTGCGGGCCCTCGGTTCGAGGGGTGGGTGGATCTCCCCGCTCCGAAGATCATGGAGAGGGGGTGGGACATGGGTACGGTCGGGAACAACGATCGGACGAACGAGGAGTCGAACACCCGTTCCCCGAACACCTGTTTGCAGGAAACCAGCCCCACGGACGCGAGTCAAGGCCCTGATCGAACAGATGTTTGTACCGCCGCGGTCCGCTTGGTACGGTTGTCCCAGAACAGGTGTTCCCCGTCCGGCCCCCGATCCGACCCGGGTCCGGGCCCGGACGGATCATCTGCCCTTCCGACCACACGACCACTCACCAGACGGGGGCCCCGATGAGCCAGCACGACCTGACCGATCGCCAGAGGGGAATCCTCCAGTTCATCGCCGATTCCATGAGGGAACACGGCTATCCCCCCTCGGTCCGCGAGATCGGTTCGGCCGTCGGGCTCACCTCACCGTCCACCGTCCACACCCATCTGGCCAACCTCCAGGACCTGGGCTACCTCCGACGCGATCCCACCAAGCCCCGGGCCATCGAGGTGTGCTTCGAATCCGGTTCGTTCACCACCGCGGAGAAGAGGCCCAGCCGCCTCGTTCCCCTGGTGGGCGAGGTGGCCGCCGGCACCGACGTGCTGGCCCAGGAGAACGTGGAGGAACTGATCCCCCTGCCCGCCGACATGACCGGGGACGGCGAGCTGTTCATGCTCAAGGTCAGGGGTGAGTCCATGATCGGCGCCGGAATCCTCGACGGTGACTTCGTGGTGGTGCGCCGCCAGGAGAGCGCCTCCAACGGGGACATCGTGGTCGCCGGGATCCCCGGTGACGAGGCCACCGTCAAGACCTTCCGACGGACCGGGGGCCGGGTCACCCTCATCCCCTCCAATCCCGAGCTCGAGCCGATGCACTTCCCCGCCGGCGAGGTACAG
>JALSTE010000744.1 GCA_026983855.1 Acidimicrobiia bacterium | reverse complement strand
GGGAAGTCGGTGACCCACAGGAAGTTGAGTCCCCCCTCCGTCACCGGGGGGCGACCCAGTTCCAGTCGCAGCAGACCCAGGATCCGGACCACGGTGCGCCACTCGTCGGCGACCAGGTAGATGATGTCGCCCGGCCCGGCCCCGGTGGCCGCCAGCAGGTCGGTGATCTCGATCTCGGAGAGGAACTTGGCCACCGGCGAGGTGACCTGGCCCTCCTCGCCCACCTTGATCCACACCAGCCCTCTGGCCCCCCAGCCCTTGACCCGGTCGGTGAGCTGGTCGAGCTTGTTCCGACCCATCGAGGCCCCACCGGGAACCCTGATGCCCTTGACGCTGGGGGCCTTGAAGGCGTTGAACCCGGTGGAGGCGAAGACCTCGGTCAGCTCCACCAGTTCCATACCGAAGCGGGTGTCGGGCTTGTCGGAACCGAACCTCTCCATGGCCTCCCGCCAGGTCATCTCGGGGAAGGGTGCGGGGCGGGTTCCCGTGATCTCCTCGACCGTGGCGGCCATGGTCTCCGACACCACGGCCCTCACGTCGGCCCCATCGGCGAAACTCATCTCCATGTCGAGCTGGATGAACTCGAACTGGCGGTCGGCCCGGAGGTCCTCGTCCCTCAGACAGCGGGCCAACTGGAAGTAGCGGTCCACCCCACCCACCATGCAGAGCTGCTTGAAGAGCTGGGGGCTCTGGGGCAGGGCGTAGAACGACCCGGGGTGGAGGCGTGAGGGCACCACGAAGTCCCGGGCCCCCTCGGGGGTGGATGCGATGAGCATCGGGGTCTCGATCTCGACGAACTCCTGGGCCTCCATGGCCCGGCGGATGGCGGAGTTGACCCGGGCCCGCAGTCTCATGTTGGCCTGCATGCGCTCCGAGCGCAGATCCAGGTAGCGGTGACGGATGCGGATGGTCTCGTCCACCTCCACCCGGCCGTCGACCTGGAACGGCAGGGGATCGGCCGGGTTGAGGATCTCCACCGTGGTGTCCCCGATCTCGATCCGACCGGTGGACAGATCGGGGTTCTCCGTGCCCTCGGGACGCTCCCTCACCGTGCCGGTGACCGCCACCACGTACTCGTTGCGCAGGTCGGCGGCGCCGTCGACCACGCACTGGACCACTCCGGTGCGGTCCCGGAGATCGACGAAGGCCAGGTGCTCGCCGTGTTCACGCCGGCGGGCGACCCAGCCGCAGACGGTCACAGTGCGCCCCACGTCGGAGACGTCGAGGCGTCCGCAGTAGTCCGTGCGGATGGTCATGGGGGATTCCTCTGGTAGCGGTTCTGGGGGCGGGGGTGGATTCGGGGCCGGTCAGGCCGGTTCGGGCAGCATCGAACGTACCCGGTCGACCATCTCGGACCGGGGGACCAGTATCTGGTCGCTGATCTCCCTCAGGCGACGGATGGCGACCATGTCGTCGGCCAGCTCCTGATCACCGATGATCACGGCCAGGGCCGCCCCGGAACGGTCGGCGGCCTTCATCTGGGATCTCATGGACCGGGAGTCGAATGAGCGGTCGGCGGCGATGCCCGAGGCCCGCAGGAGGTGGGTGAGGTCACGGGCGGAGGCCCCGTCGGTCACGTCGACCACCCAGACCTCGACCTGACGGTCGGGGGCGGGGAAGGTGCCCTCGGCGTCGCAGGCCAGCAGGAGGCGGTCCACACCCATGGCGAATCCGATTCCGGGGGTGGGTGGGCCGCCGAGTTGCTCCACCAGACCGTTGTAGCGACCCCCGCCGCAGATGGTGTTCTGGGCCGCCTCCAGGGCCGAGGCCTGGAACTCGAAGGTGGTGCCCGAGTAGTAGTCGAGACCCCTGACCAGTCGGGGCTCGATGGCGAAGGGGATCCCCAGGGCCCCCAGCCCCTCCTGCACCCGATCGAAGTGGGCCCGGGACTCCGCCGAGAGGAAATCGGTGATGACCGGAGCCCCGTCCACCACCGAGCGGGTGGCCGCCTTCTTGGAGTCCAGGACCCGCAGCGGATGGGTCGCCACCTTGTCCCGGTCGGCGGGGTCGAGCTGATCCATCTGCCCCTCGAGGTACTCCCTGAGCACCTCGACGTAGTTGCGCCGGTCCTCGGGTTCACCGATGGAGTTGATCACCAGCAGCACCCGGCTCAGACCCACCCGGTTGATCACCCGGGAGGCCAGGGCGATCACCTCCACGTCCACGTCGGCGTCGGCTGATCCCAGGACCTCGGTTCCGATCTGGCTGAACTGGCGGTAGCGCCCGGCCTGGGGGGCCTCGTAGCGGAAGAACGGCCCCTGGTACCAGACCTTCCACGGGGTGGTGGGCCTCTGCTGGACGAACGCCCGGCACACGGCGGCGGTGCCCTCGGGCCGGAGGGCCATGCGCCGGTCACCCTTGTCGGTGAACTCGTACATCTCCTTGCGCACCACGTCGGTCCCCTCCCCGATGCGCTGGAAGACCCCGATGTCCTCGAATATCGGGGTCTCGAGCTCCCCGTACCCGGCCAGGGCGGCCTCCTCGGCGAATATCGTCGACAGGGCCCGACGCCGGGCCGAGTCGTCGGCCTGGATGTCGCGGGTGCCTATGGGCGTCTGGAAGCTGTTGGCCTTTTTCGACATCGGTGGTGGGCTCCGGGGGATCGGATTCGGGGACCGGCGTGTCCGCTCGGCCGGCGAGGGTAGGGAAAGGAGGCTGTGCGCTCAGCCAGAGAGGGTACGGGACCGGCGTGTCCGCTCGGCCAGAGAGGGTACGGGAAGGGGGTGTGTGCTCAGCCAGAGAGGGTACGGGACCGCCGAGGGGGTTCCGGGCCCGATTCGGACCCCGGGGGGCTCACTTGTGGCCCGAGCCGGGCATGGCCCGGAAGGCCTCGAACACCGAGGGAACGGACTTGATGGTCCGCAGCAGGCTGTCGAGGTGGGAGGGGTCCACCATCTCGAACTCGAAGCCGAGCACCGACACCCCGTCGCTGCCGGTCACGGTCTGGGCCGAGAGGATGTTCACGTGGTGGTCGGCGATCACCCGGGAGATGTCCTCCAGCAGGCGGGGCCGGTCCAGGGCCCGGGCGGTCACCGCCACCGTGTAGCTGCCGGTGAAGGAGTCGTCCCACTCCACGTCGACCACCCGTCCACCCTGGGCGGCGGAGAGGGCCACGGCGTTGGCGCAGTCCGAGCGGTGCACCGACACTCCCCGGCCCCGGGTCACGAAGCCCAGGATGTCGTCGCCGGGCACGGGGTTGCAGCAGCGGGCGATGCGCACCATCAGGTCGTCGACCCCGTCCACGTGGACCCCGGCCTCGGGTCGGCGCTCGGAGGTGCGGTTCTGCACCGCCGGGGCCGCCAGCTGCTCCACCGGCCCGCCCTCGTGCAACTCCCGCTGCAGCTTCTGCACGACGGTGCGGGGCGACACGTGGTGGGCGCCGATGGCGGCCAGCAGGGCGTCGAGGTCGGTGTGGTTCAGGGACGCCAGCACCTCCGACATGGCGTCGGAGTTGAGGAGTTTCGCCGCCGGGAGACCCTCCCGCCTCATGGCGTCCATCAGCTCGTCGCGCCCGTTCTCGATGGCGTCCACCCGGCGCTCACGGGCGAACCACTGGCGGATCTTGTTGCGGGCCCGGGGGGTCACCGCCATGGTCAACCAGTCCCGGGAGGGCCCGGCGCTCTCCAGTCGGGAGGTGAACACCTCCACCGTGTCGCCGGACTGCAGCTCGTGGTCGAGGGGCATCAGCCGGCCGTTCACCTTGGCCCCGATGGTGGAGTGACCCACGTCGGTGTGGATCGAGTAGGCGAAGTCGATCGGGGTGGCGCCCACCGGGAGGGTCACCACGTCGCCGTTGGGGGTGAACACGAACACCTCGTCGTGTTCGAGGTCCACCCGCAGGGTCTCCATGAACTCAGAGGGATCGGAGGTGTCCTTCTGCCAGTCCACGATGCGGTCCAGCCAGGGGATGTCCAGGGAACTGGTGTCCTCGGAGTCCTTGTACCGCCAGTGGGCGGCGATGCCGAACTCGGCCCGGTGATGCATCTCCTCGGTACGGATCTGAACCTCGACGGTGGTCCCCGAGGGCAGCACCACCGTGGTGTGCAGGGACTGGTAGAGGTTGAACTTGGGCATGGCGATGTAGTCCTTGAACCGGCCCTGCACCGGCCGCCACATGGCGTGGATGGACCCCAGGGCGGCGTAGCAGTCGCGGATGGAGTCCACCAGGATCCGGATACCCATCAGGTCGAAGATCTCGTTGAAGTCCCGGCCCTTGACCACCATCTTCTCGTAGATGGACCACAGGTGCTTGTGGCGTCCGCTGACCTCGGCCTCGATCCCCATGCGGTCGAGCTGGGTCCTCACCTCCACGAGAACGTCGTCCATGACGGCGAACTGCTCGGGGGTGCGGGCCATGACCAGGTGGTCGATCTCGGCGTAGCGGTTGGGGTACAGGGCGGCGAAGGCCAGATCCTCCAGCTGCTGGCGCAGGTCCTGCATACCGAGCCTCATGGCCAGGGGGGCGTAGATGTCGAGGGTCTCCCGGGCGATGCGGTCCTGCTTCTCCCGGGCCAGGGGGGCGATGGTCCTCATGTTGTGGAGGCGGTCGGCCAGCTTGATCAGCAGCACCCGCAGATCGTCGGCCATGGCCACCAGCATCTTGCGCATGGTGGCGGCCTGCTGGGCCTCCCTGGTGTCGAACCTCACCCGGTCCAGCTTGGTGACCCCGTCCACCAGGTTGGCCACCTCCGAACCGAAGGTCGACTCGACGTCCTCCACGCTGAGACCGGTGTCCTCCACCGCGTCGTGGAGGAGGGCGGCGGCGATGCTGACGTCGTCGAGCCCCAGATCGGCCACCACCGCGGCCACCGCCAGGGGGTGGAGGATGTAGGGCTCCCCGGACTTGCGTTTCTGCCCCTCGTGGGCGGCCGAGGCGGTGGCGAACGCCCTCCGTATGAGATCGGTCTCGTGACCGGGCCAGCGCTGGAGGTAGCTGGTCAGGATGGGGATGAACTGCTCGGTGGCGGCGGGGGTGCGACGCCACGGGAGCACCCGGTTGGCGACGACCGGGGCCGGACCCCCCTCCCCCGCCGGGGTCGGGGATACCGTCGGATCCGGGGTCCGTACTCGCTCCATCGCTCAATTGTGCCCTGAACGTCCCCCGATCAGACGTATGGTCCGGACAGATCCCCCACCCGGCCCCCGCCCCGTGGTCGGCTCGGGAGGGAGGGGAAACGGGGTGAAGGGGTCAGCGGCGCTTGCGGGGCTTCTTCTTGCGGGGCCGGGGGGTGGCCCGGCGGCTGTAGTTGGAGGCGGCCAGGACGTCGGCGGCGGCGGCGATTCCCACCTGGCCGGCGTTGCGGGCCCGTTCGGTGCGCTGGGCCCAGGCCGGTTCCCTCTCCTTGAGCATGGCCTGGATGGGGGTGGCGATGAAGATCGAGGAGTAGGTGCCCACCACGATGCCCACGAACAGGGCCAGGGCGAACTCCCTGAGGGCCACCGCCCCCATCAGCCACGAGCCGATCACCAGCATCGAGATCACGGGCAGTATCGAGGTGATGGAGGTGTTGATCGATCTCATCACCACCTGGTTCATCGACACGTTCACCACGTCGGAGTAGGTGGTGCGGCCCTTGAGGGCCGCGGTGGTGTTCTCCTTGACCCGGTCGAACACCACGATGGTGTCGTAGAGCGAGTAACCCATGATCGTGAGGAAGGCGATCACCGTGGCCGGGGTGATCTCGAACTGGAACAGCGAGTACACCCCGACGCTGATGATTATGTCGTGGACCACCGCCGCCAGGGCCGCCACCGCCATCTTCCACTCGAATCTCAGGGTGATGTACAGGGCCAGCACCACGAAGAAGTAGACGAGGGCCCTCTCGGCCTTGGACGTGACCGTGTTGCCCCAGGAGGGACCGACCTCGGAACGGTTGATGTCATTGGGGGTGACCCCGGCCGCCCGGGCCAGGGCCTCGGTGACCTGGGCCTCCTTGTCGAAGTCGGTGGTCTCGGCCCGGACCCTCCAGGTGTCCACCCCGCCGGTGACCTTCTGGACCCTGGCGTTGTCCAGCCCGAACTGGGCCAGGGTGTCGCGGATGGCCGTCTCGTCGATCTGCTGGGCCGGGACGTCCCAGACCACGCCCCCCTCGAACTCGATTCCCAGGTTCAGGCCCCTCACGGCGAAGGAGACCACCGAGATCAGGATCAGGGCCCCCGAGATCAGGAACACCCTCCGGGACTTGCCCAGGAAGTCGAAGCTGTTGTCGCCCCGGTACATGGCGCGGATGGCGTTCATCGGGCTTCCTCCGGTTCGGGGGGCAGTAGGCCCAAGAGGGTGGGGCGGTCGTTGTAACGGCGGGCCAGGTACTCCGCCAGCGGGGCCATGAACAGATAGGAGATCACCATGTCCAAGATGGTGGCCAGACCGAGGTACAGGGCGAAGCCGCGGACGGCCCCGATGGTGAGGATGTAGAGCAGGAAGGCCCCGATGAGGGAGGCGGTGTCGGCCTTGACGATGGTGGAGAAGGCGTCCTTGAACGACCCCACCGCCGCCGAGCGGACCACCCGCCCCCGTTTGACCTCCTCCTTTATTCGTTCGTAGTAGACGACGTTGGAGTCCACGGCCACACCGATGGACAGGATGATCCCGGTGGCCCCCGACAGGCTCAGGGCCAGCCCCCTGGTCTCACCCAGCCAGGCGATGATGAACCACAGCAGACCACCCGACACGAACAGCGAGAGCATGGCCACCACACCCAGCAGCCGGTAGTAGGCGATCATGTAGATGGCGACCAGGGCCAGGCCGATGAGACCCGACACGATCCCGGCCCGCAGGGCGTCGGCGCCCAGGGTGGCCGACACCGTCTGCACCGTCTGGGGCTCCAGTTCCACCGGCAGGGCGCCGAAGCGCAGCACCAGGGCCAGGTCCTTGGCCTCGGCCTCGTCGAAGTTGCCGCTGATGATGGCCCGCCCGCCGAACTCCCGGGAGCGGATGGTGGCGACGGAGTACACGACCCCGTCCAACTCGATGGCCACCTGGCGGCGGAAGTACACCTGGGCCATGGCGTCGAACTGATCGGCTCCCTGGGAGGTCATCTGCACCACCACCTCCCACTGGCCGGTGGGGAAGTCGGCGGTGGCGGACTGCACGACCTCACCGGTCAGCTCCGCGGGGGCCAGAACGTAGATGTTGGTGCGGTCCAGGGACGGCAGCAGGACGTAGCGATCGGCGTTGTCGGCGTCGGGTGGGGTGACGATGTCCTCGAGGGAGGGGGCGTTCTCGGGGGCGATGGTGGTGGGCGGAACGGTGGTGCCCGGTGCGACGGTGGTGGACGTGGAGTCCCCCGCCGTGGTGGAGTCGGGTGCGACGGTGGTGGACGTGGTGGAG
>JALSTE010000743.1 GCA_026983855.1 Acidimicrobiia bacterium | reverse complement strand
CCATCGCCCGGGCCCTCAACGGCGGGGCTCCCCTGAAGGCCACGCCCGAGGGGAACACGGCCCCCACCCGGCCGCGCCTGGCCCGCCACGGGGCCTGTTTCGTGAGCCTGCACCGTGGTCCCTCCCTGCTGGGGTGCATCGGCACCCTGGCGGCCCACCGTCCCCTGTACCTGGACGCCGCCGCCAATGGGGTGGCGGCCGCCTTCGCCGACCCCCGCCTACCGGCGATAGACGGCGACGACTTCGAGTCGATGTCGGTGGAGGTGTCGGTCCTGGGCACCCCGATGGGCCTGGACGTCTCCTCCATGGAGGAGCTGCTGGGCGTGGTCCGCCCCGGTGTCGACGGTCTGGTGGTCCGACACCGGACGCGGCGGGCCACCCTGTTGCCCTCGGTGTGGGAGCGGATTCCCGATGCCGGTGACTTCATAGACGTTCTCTGGCGCAAGGCGGGACTCCCAGCCCGCCGCTGGCCCCGGGGGGTCACCGTCGAGCACTACCGAACACGCAGTTTCGAGGACCCGGGTCCCCGTCTCCTCCCCCCGGCCGGGGACTGATTTCCCGGCCCGGGCACCGACACGACCACCGCCCCGGGGACTGATTTCCCGGCCCGGGCACCGACACGATCCCGACCGCACCTCAGGGTCGATCGGAATGTGGGCGCCCGGGACCGAACTGGCTCCGGTACTCGGTGGGAGTGGTCCCCAGCCGTCGACGGAACTGCGTCCGCAGGGTCGGAGCCGATCCGAACCCGCAGCGCCGGGCCACCGTCTCCACCGGCAGACCGGTGGTCTCCAGCAGCTCCCGGGCCCGGAGGATTCGCTGGTGGGTCAGCCACTCCCCCGGAGCCACACCGAGTGTCCGGGAGAACTCCCTCTCCAGGGTCCTCCGGGTGCGCCCGGCCATTCGGGCCAGTTCGGCGACGGAGGTGACCCGGTCGAGGGACTCCACGGCCCGATCCAGGACCGCCCCCAGCTCACCGGGCGTTCCCCGCGGTTCGGAGGGCACGAACTGGAGTTGGGAACCCTGACGCTGGGGAGGTGTGACCAACGAGCGGGCCACGGTGGTGGCCACGGCCGATCCGAACTCGCGTCTCAGGAGATGGAGACAGCAGTCCAGGGCGGCGGCGCTCCCCGCCGATGTGGCCACATCCCCGTGATCCACCCACAGGCGGTCGTCCACGTAGCGGACCTCGGGGAACCGCCGCTCGAACTCCTCCCGATGCCGCCAGTGGGTCACGGCGTCGCGACCGTCCAGCAGGCCCGCCTCCGCCACGGCGAAGGCACCCAGGCACAGGCCCGCGACCGTCGCCCCGCGAGAGCGGGCGGAGGTGAGAAGGTCCCTCAGGGGACCGGAAACCTCAACCCGGTCCAGCGGCCAGGTGGGCACTATGAGCAGGTCGGCGTCGTAACCGGAGTCGAGGGGCTCCATGCCCGACAGCGTCAGCCCGCCGGTGACCCAGTTCCCTGCCCGGTGGGGGACGGCCAGGGCCGTGAATCCGAAGGCCGGAACCCCCTGGGATGTCCGGTCATGGCCCCAGATCCCG
>JALSTE010000742.1 GCA_026983855.1 Acidimicrobiia bacterium | reverse complement strand
TCCCCCGAGGTCGTAGATCGGTGGTGTTCGGGGTTTTCTGACCTGGACGGACGCCTATGGCGTCCCCCGAGGTCATAGATCGGAGCTAAAGCTGGGGTCGGGGCGGACGTCTCCAACGGTGTGGCCACCATTTCCCTACCGGCGGCGGCAGTGGCGGTTGCCCTGACCGTTCTGCCGGGGCGGGCCGCGCCCCCGCCGGCCCGGACCGAGCCGGTGGCGACCAGCCCCACCGAGGCCGCCACTCCCGTCACTCCCGAGACGTCCGGGACCGAACCGCCACCTGTGAGCGCTCCTCAGACGCCGGACGCCGACCCTCCCCCCGTGGACGGGATCGTGCTCTCCTCCGCCGTCGACGAGGGAACCCGGGCCGCCCTGGAGATCCGCAACCGGGTTCGGGAGCTGGCCCGGGCCCGGGTGGACCTGGCCCGGGGAAACCGGGACGGCGATCAGGCCGCGCTGGAGGCGGTTTCGACCCAGCTCCGGTCAAGTCTGGACCGGCTGCGAAGGGAAGGCCACGAACTGGATGTGGAGCAGTTCGAGATGGGCCGTCGCCTCGACTCCGCCAAGTCCGCCGACGACGCCCTGACCGGGGATCTCATCACCATGTACACCCACGGCCGGGTCACCGCCGTGGACGGGGAGCTCAACGGGGACGACCCGGTCACCGCGGCCAGTCGGGTGGTGCTGTCGCAGATCCTTTTGGCCCATCGCCGGGCGGAGCTGCTAGATGCCTACATCGGCCTTCCCAACGGCGGGGGTGACTCCCCCGAGATGGCGGATCTCAGGGCCCGGGGGGAGGCGCTCCGGCGAGAATCGGAGGAACTCGCCCCTCTCTACGAAGATCGGGTCAACCTCGAGAAGCAGGTTCTGGCCGCCGATATGGCTCTCGATGAGGTCGAGGCCCTACCCGACGACCTGCTGTTCCCCGTGGACGGTGAGTACAACTTCGTGGACACCTTCCTGGCCCCCCGTATGTTCGGAACCCCCTACGCCCACCGTCACCAGGGGGTGGACATCTTCGCCGCCCGGGACACGCCCCTGGTCGCGGTCGAGAGGGGAGTGGTGGGCCGGGTGGGGACCATCCGCCTCGGTGGCAACCGGGTCTGGCTGATAGGCGAGTCGGGTACGGAGTACTACTACGCCCACCTGTCGGGGTTCGGCGACATCGAGCCGGGGCAGTTCGTCGAGGCGGGGACCGTGCTGGGTTATGTGGGAACCTCGGGGAACGCGGTCGGAACCCCTCCCCACCTTCACTTCGAGGTCCACCCCGGAGGTGGTCGGGCGGTGAACCCCACCCCACTCATGAGGCAGTTGGCCGAGCGGGACGGGCGGAGCTGAACCGGGTCGGCCCCGGGTTTCACCGGCCGGTCACCGGACCGGGACCGGGAACTAGGGCACCGACAACCCCTCGAACTGCTCCCTCAGAATGCGCTTGAGGGCCTTGCCGGAGGGGTTGCGGGGGATCTCGTCCACGAACACCGCGGTGCGGGGGAGCTTGAAGCGGGCCAGGCGGCCGTCGCAGTGGGCCAGGACGGTGCCCTCGTC
>JALSTE010000741.1 GCA_026983855.1 Acidimicrobiia bacterium | reverse complement strand
GGCCGTCTACTGGCCTACGTCTACCGGGCCTCCGACGGAATGTTCCTGAACCTGGAGATGGTGGCCGAGGGCTACGCCGCCGCCTACCGCTACGAGCCCAACGTCACCCACGCCTCGGAATTCGCCGAGGCCCAGAGCTACGCCCGTGACCTCGACATCGGCCTGTGGCGGGCCTGCGGAGGCCCCGACCGGGTACTCGACGGGGGCTGACGGCGGGATCACCCCGGCGCGGGCACCACGCCCACACCCGTTTGCCTGGGTCAGGCGTTACCGTGGCGGCGATGGGTTCACTCGTGGAGAGACTCGGCCACCCCGCCGACAGTCGCCTGCTGATCATCACCGCCACCGGCCTGGGAGCCTGCCACTCCGTCAATGAGGGGGTGTACCGCTGCCTCCGCGAGGGTCTGGCCACCACCGCCTCGGTTCAGGTCCCCTGCCCCTGGGCCCGGGAGGCATCGGCCCGCTACCGGGGTGAGGACGTCGGAATCCACCTCACCCTGAACTCCGAGTACGACCTGTACCGCTGGGGTCCCATCACCTACGCCCCCTCCCTGCTGGACGGCGACGGCGGATTCCCACGGACCCTCCACGACGTGTGGGAGCACGCCGACCCCGACGAGGTCCGCCGGGAGTGCCGCTCCCAGATCGAGCGGGCGGTGCTGTGGGGATACGACCCCACCCACCTGTCCAGCCACCTCCACGCCATGGTGCTCCGGCCCGAGCTGCTCGACATCTACCTGGACCTGGCGGTGGAGTTCGCCCTTCCCGTCCGCCTGGCCGACTTCCAACTCCTGGCCGGGGCCGGGTTCCCCGTGGCCGATCAGGCCCGGGAGCGGGGGGTCGTGTTCGCCGACCGGGTCATCACCGTCCCCGGGGGAGCGGCCAGCCGTCACACACTCGAGAAGGTCCTGGCCGACCTCGAGCCCGGGGTCACCGAGGTCCACGTCCGCCCGGCGGCGGACTTCCCCGAGCTGCGCAGCTTCGCCCCCGACTGGGCGGCGCGCGTCGACGACATGAACCTGCTCACCACCGACTCGGAGTTCGCCCTGCTGGTGCGCCGCTCGGGAGCGGTGCCCGTGGGCTACCGAGCCCTGCGAAACCTCATGAGAGCCGGCTGAGGTCCGGCGTTCAGATCAGCCGGCGGCAGGCCCGCTCTTGACGACCCCCCCCCACGCCGTACCATTCCCACATCCGGCTCCGAGCTGGCCGAGGTTCGTAACTGCCGCATGAACGGAGGGTCTATGCGGACATCCGCCATCATCGAGTTTGGCCATCTCGAGGGTCTGGCCCACAACTCGGGTTCACTCGGCATAACCATCATGCGTGGCAATAGTCACCTTAGCAGGTGCCACACCTCGACACCCTCTCTATTCTTCAGAGCTCATGATATATCGGACATAAACGCTAAGTACTAACCTAGGTGGTAAACATGCCTCACGCCAGATTCCGAAGAAGTATCTGTGTGACCTTTGCACTCGGTCTCGCGGTTGCGTCGTGTGCTCAGAACCGATCAGGAGTTGACGAAGTCAGCCCGGAACCATCCGTGATTGCAGAACCTGATCCCGCCCCCACTACTTTCGCCCCCGACCATTCGACCAGAGCCATCGCGCTTCAGGTGACCATCGAAGAGGACTATTTCGCCGAACTTGGCGAACTTGTTGCCGCCTCCGACCTTGTCGTCATAGCTTCCGTGGGCCCCATCGAGGAATACGAGAGCTTCCCCGAGCGAAACGCCCTCACTTGGATGCAGGAGGTCGATGTACGCGAGGTCCTCCTCGGCTCGGAGCCGGACTCCACAGTCACGCTACTCACCAGCTCGGCCGCCAATCCCCACAACCTCCAGGTGGCAGATGCGCTCAGATCTGACGGTGAGGTCATTCTTCCCGCTCTTGGATTCGGAGGCCTTGATCAGGGCGTCAACTATGTACTGTTCTTGACCCACTCGAACGTTCCGTTGGACACACCTGGAACCCCCATGTGGCTCGCTGGAGGTGCACAGGGCGTCCTACGTATCGAGAATGAAAAGGTCTTCGACGCCGAGATCGGCCCCCGATCCATCCAACGAACTCTGGCCGAGATGGGTATCCGAAGCAGTGAAAGCACCCGTTTCGAGGTGGAGAGCCCGAGATCGCTCATCTCCTCAGGCACTACTCTTCGCGAACTGAGATCCTCACTGGATATGTTGACGAGTGAGTTCTTCCCCAGGCAGCCTATTTCAGTAAATGTCGGAGCCAAAGTCTCACTCGTTGATCCAGGTCCTTACGATCCTTCCGGGCAGACCGCCGCTGTCAGGGTCACTGACTTGGCCCCTGGGACGGAGTTCTACCTCGCGGTTTGCCAAACTGGGGCCACGAGCACCGACGACTGCGACGTAGAGAACGCCGTATTCGTGGTGGCTGACGCTGACGGAACAGCCCTGGTCTCAATCAAGCTCAGATCGGGACCCTTTGCAGGCATGGATAGCCCATGTATGGATGGAGGATGCTCTATATATGCTGGGGTACCCCAGCTACCATTCGGGAGTACTCCCATCGCCTTCGCTAAGTCATTCGTAGATAGACAGAACAACTAGAGAGGCCGTCATTGCCAGCTCACCAGTCCCGCCTACGCCGCGTACAAGAGGAGGATCTACCCATTCTCTGTGCAATGATCTCCACAACTTCTTGGAGACACTTCTAGTGGCTATAGGGTATAGGGATCCCCGGCACTCTCTATTCGTGGCCTCCGAGCCGGCGGCAGGCCCGCCTGACCGGCTCGGACTCCATCCAGGGCAGTAGGTCGAAGAAGCGGCCGGTGTCTCCGGCGACCTTGAGGTCCCCCCTCATGAACATGACCGAGGGATCCACCTCTCCGGAGAGGCACGAGACCAGGTCCTCATAACCGACGGTCAGGGCGATGTCGGCGTCGCGGGCCGCACCGGGTTCGGCCCTCGCCAACCCGTCATCGGCGATCTCCGCCGTCCACCTGACCTTGCCCGTGGGGGCCTTCTCCACGGTGACCGCCACCCGGGCCTCCACACCGGGTGCTCCGGTGTCCGAACACACGCCCACCATCTTCCCCAGCCACTCCCCGGTACCGAACTCGCTCATGTGTGCCTCACGTCCGTTCCCGTGGCCCCACGGCCCGGGTCACCCCATCATCGCAGACCGGCGAACAGGTCGTCCTCGGGGGGCCGGGTGGGCACCCGGGACTCCATCAGCATGAACTCGTCGAAGGGGTGGATGGCGTCCTGGACCTCATCGGGCAGGCCGAACCAGAAACGGGAATCGGGATCCACCTGGGTGCGGTGGGCCAGCAGGGCCCGCCTCCGAACCCGGTTGTCGACCGGTATCACGGTGGTGATGAGGTGGTCCTGGCTGGGCCTGTCGAACCACCGCTCGTCGAAGGGGGACTCCAGCCCCCGCTCCAGGAAGGCCTCGTGGGTGGCCAGTATGCGCTTCCGGGACCACACCGTGCAGTAGAGCTTGGATGGTTCCCACGGCTCCCCTGCCTCGGGGTATGCCTCGGGGTCGCCGGCCGCCCGCCACGCCGCCAGGGAGATCTCGGTGACCTTCAGATGGTCGGGATGGGGATAGCCCGACTGGTCCTCGGGGTAGGTGACGATCACCTGGGGACGGACCCGCCGGATGACCTCCACCAGGCGACCGGTGGCCTCGGCGGTGTCGGCGTTGGTGAACGCGTCGGGATGGGAGTTGGCCTCCGAATCGGGCATGCCCGAGTCCCGGTAGCCCAGCCACACCACCTCGTGGTAGCCGATCACGTCGATGGCGGCGTGGAGCTCCTCCCGGCGGACCGCGGCCAGGTTCTCCCGGACCTCGGCGCTGTCCAGGGCCGGATTGAGTACGTCCCCGGCCTCGCCTCCGGTGCAGCAGACCAGGGTGCAGCAGACCCCCTCGTCGGCGTACCGGCGTACCATACCCGCCCCCTTGGAGCTCTCATCGTCGGGATGGGCGTGAACCGTGAGCAGGGACAGGGTGGGTCTGGTCTCCGCTTCGCGATCCGGCATTCAGCGGACCCTACCAACGCCGACGGGTTCAACAACCCGACGGCCCGGCCCCCCAGGCCGTAGGATTGGCCCGAGGCACACCACCTCCGACAACCGACCGGTGGTGCGCCGGGAGAGTTGCGACCATGGACACCGATCCCGAGACCTGGCGATGGATATGGCTCGGCGCCACGTTCGTGCTGGTGGCCGGCGAACTGGCGGTTCCGGGCACCTTCTTCCTGCTTCCGTTCGGCATCAGCGCCGCCCTGGCCATGGTACTGGCCTTCCTCGGGGTACCGGTCGGCTTCCAGTGGGCCGTGTTCGTGGTCGTGGGTGTCGCCCTCTTCGCCGTGTTCTGGCGCATGGGCCGGGAATTCCTACGGGCCAAGACCAACCCCATCGGGGTCGGGGCCGAGAGGTTGCTCCACCAACACGGCCAGGTGATCGAGACCATCCCCGGGGACCCCGGCCAGGCCGGGATGGTGAAGATCGGGGCCGAGCACTGGCGGGCGGTGAGCCAGGGGGAGCAGACCATCCCCGAGGGCACCGCGGTCAAGGTGGTGGCCATGAAGGGCACCCGGGTGGTTGTCACCCCCGTGCAACAGCGAGAAGGGAGCCACTGACGTGGCCGTAGTGATAGTCCTGGCCGCTGTAGCGGCAATAGTGCTGCTGTTCCTGGCGGCGGCCCTCAAGATCGTCCGCCCCTACCAGAGGGGGATCATCGAGAGGGTCGGCAAGTACAAGGAGACCGTCGACCCCGGCCTGCACATCCTCATCCCCTTCGTGGACAACATCCGCTACATCGACATGAGGGAGCAGGTGGTCGACGTTCCCCCCCAGGAGGTGATCACCAAGGACAACGTGGTCGTGGCCGTGGACGCCGTGGTCTACTACGAGCCCACCGACCCCCAGCGCCTGGCCTACAACGTGGCCAACTTCGTGCTGGCCGTGACCAAGCTGGCCCAAACCAACCTGCGCAACCTGATCGGCGATCTCAGCCTGGACGGCGCCCTCACCTCCCGGGACCGAATCAACGCCGAACTACGGGAGATCCTCGACGACGCCACCGACAAGTGGGGGGTCAAGGTGGTCCGGGTCGAGATCCAGCGCATCGACCCCCCACCCGAGGTGGTCTCGGCCATGCACGAGCAGATGAAGGCCGAGCGCACCCGCCGGGCCACGGTCACCGAGGCCCAGGGATTCAAGGAGGCCGCCATCACCCGGGCCGAGGGCTCCAAGCAGTCCGCCATTCTCGAAGCCGAGGGGGTCAAGCAGTCCGCCATCCTGCAGGCCGAGGGCGACGCCGAGGCCACCCGAACCCGGGCCGACGCCGAGCGCTTCCGCATCCGCACCGTGGCCGAGGGTGACGCCGATGCCGTGCGTCTCACCTTCGGGGCCATCCACGAGGGGAATCCCACCCCCGACCTGCTGTCCGTGAAGTACCTGGAGTCCCTGGCCCTCATCGCCGACGGACGGGCCACCAAGTTGATAGTGCCCGCCGACTTCTCCGGAATCCTGGGGGCGGTGGCGGGGGTCGCCGAGGCGGTTCGTGCCATCGACGGAACCGAGGCGACGGTCGTCGACAACCCGAGCGAGTCCCCCGGTTCGAACCCCGCCTGACATTGGGGATCATCCTGGCCCTGGCCGCCGCCGTCAGCTGGGGCACGGGGGACTTTCTCGGGGGCACCGCCACCCGACGGGAGTCGGTGTTCACCGTCGCCGCCACCACCTACCTGATCGGGGGAATCTTCCTGACCCTGGTCGCCCTGCCCGCCGGGGGTTCACCCACCGCCGGTGACCTTTGGCTCGGAGCCCTCGGGGGTCTGGCCGGACTGGGGGGCATCGTGCTGCTCTACCACGGCCTGGCCCGGGGTCCGATGACGGTCGTGGCCCCCGTCACGGGGGTCGTGGCCGCCGCCCTGCCGTTGCTCTGGGGACTGGCCGGCGGTGAGAGGCTAGGCGGGGTGGCTCTCACCGGTATCGCCACCGGACTGGTGGCCATAGTCGCCATCAGCGCCGTTCCCGATCCGGCCGGGCCGGGAACGGGCACCGACGGTTCACCCCCACCGTGGAAGTCGGCTCTGACCGCCCTGGCCGCCGGTGTCGGCTTCGGAGCGTTCTACATCGTGCTGGGTCGGACGTCGGCCGATTCGGGTATGTGGCCCCTGGTGGCCTCCCGCGGGATCGCGGTGGTCGCCATGATCCCCGTGACCGCCGCGGTAGGAACCGGATTCCTGCCCCGGACCACCGGCCTCACGATCGCGGCCGCCGGGCTGTTCGACTCCGGCGCCAACGCCCTCTACCTGCTGGCCACCCGCCACGGATCGGTCACCGTGGCCGCCCTGCTGGCCAGTCTCTATCCGGCCGCCACCGTCATCCTGGCCCGTGCCGTACACCGTGAGCACCTCAGCGCCGTACAGCGGGGGGGACTGGGTCTGGCGGCGCTGGCGGTGATCCTCATCTCCCTCGGCTGACAGCCGCCGGACCGCGGGGCATGATGGGGCCCCGACCCCCAGGAGGATGGATGACCGCTCCCCCCGTCGCTGACCGGCTCGACGACGCCGACCTCAAGGCGATGCTCACCGAGATGATCGGGGCCCGTTTCTTCAGCAACCGGGCCTTCAATCTCCAGAGGCAGGGACGGGCCGGCACCAACGCCCCCATCGACGGCAACGAGGGGGTGGTCGTGGGGGCGGCCCGGGCCCTCGACCCCGCCACCGACTGGGTGCTACCCCAGTACCGGGAGCCCCCGGGTCTGCTCCGTTTCGGCGAGGAGGTGCTCCGCCGCTACTTCCTGTACATCGTGGGACACCCCGCCGGTAGCCACATGCCCGAGCCCCTCCGGGTGTGGCCGCCCCAGATAAGCCTGGCCACCCAGATCCCCCACGCCGTGGGTCAGGCCTGGGGTATGCGGATCCAGGAACAGGAGGGCGTGGTCCTGGTCTTCTTCGGCGACGGGGCCAGCTCCGAGGGGGACTTCTACGAAGCCGGAAACCTGGCCGGGGTGCTGGGGGTACCGGTCATCTTCATGTGCGTGAACAACGGTTGGGCCATCTCCACCCCCGCCTCCCGCCAGACCGCCGCCGGTTCCTTCGCCGACAAGGCCCGGGCCTTCGGGTTCCCCGGGGTGCAGGTGGACGGGACCGACGTCATGGCCGTCCACGAGGCCACCGCGGCGGCCCGCCGACGGGCCGCCGCCGGCGACGGCCCCACCCTGATCGAGGCGGTCACCTACCGTCTCGGCCCCCACACAACCGCCGACGATCCCACCCGCTACGTACCCCCGGAGGAACTGGAGGCGGCCCGCACCCGGGACCCCCTGGTCCGCTTCCGTGAGGAACTCCGTTCCCGTGGTCTGTGGGACGACGAGAGCGAGGAGCGGG
>JALSTE010000740.1 GCA_026983855.1 Acidimicrobiia bacterium | reverse complement strand
TTCTCGTCGAGGTCCCCGTGGTGGTAGTGCAGGGCCCCGTTCTCCAGACCCAGCACCCACCGCTCGATCCCCTCGGGGTCATCGGTCCGGGGATCGCTCAACTCCCAGTTCAGGGTGATACGCCGACCCTGGGCCCTTGGACCGTTGAGTCTCACCGCCAGGTAGTCGAACATCATGTCGACGGACATCGACGCCACGTAGGCGGCCCCTCCTGTGTGGGGGCCGGGCCGATCGGGGACCCCGTGTCGCAGTTCCCGGGCTCCGGTCAGGTAGAAGTCGCGCCACGGCGCCGACTCGGCCTGGTAGCCGAGTTGCTCGAGAGTGTCGGCCTGGAGCTCCCGTGCCGCCCGGTTCTGGGGGTCGGCGAACACCAGATGGTTGACCACCTCGGCCACCCAGCGGTAGTCGCCCTCGGCGAAGCTGAGGCGAGCCTTCTCCAGGAGGCTCTCGGCCCCACCCATGAACTCCACGTAGCGCCTTCCGGCCTCCACCGGCGGAAGGGGGTGCAGATGGGCCGGGTTCCCGTCGAACCATCCGATGTAGCGCTGGTAGACGGCCTTGGCGTTGTGGTTGAGGGTCCCGTAGTAGTCCCGGCAGAAGTACTCGCACGCCAGCTCGGCCGGCAGCTCGATCTCCTCGGCTATCTCGACGGGGGTCAGACCGTGGTTCGCCAGCCTCATGGTCTGATCGTGGAGGTACCGGTAAAGATCCCGCTGCTTGGCCAGGAAGTCGGGTACGTCGTCACCCCACCGGGGCCAGTGGTGGCTGGCGAAGAGCACGTCAGTGCGTTCCAGCCACAGGTCCATGGCCTGGGCCATGTACTTGGACCAACCGAGGGCGTCTCGGACCTGGGCCCCCCTCGGCGTGAGCACGTTGTGGAGGTGGGCCGAGCAGTTCTCGGCCATGCACAGGGCCCCGAACTGGGGGAAGAAGAAGTTCATCTCCGCCGGGGCCTCGGTACCCGGGGTGAGCTGGAACTCGATGTCGATACCGTCCACCTCCAACCTCTCCCCGGTGGTGCGCACCTCATGGGTCGGGGCGATCAACCCCTTGCCCCCGGTGGAACCGGCCTTTCCCAGTCCACTGTCGACGTGGCCACGGGGATCCCGGGGAAGGGTCCCGCCGTACATGTACGTCGCCCTGCGGACCATCACGTTGCCGGCGATGACGTTCTCGCTGGTGACCTCGGCCATGAAACCGACCGGGGCGATCACCGGCACCCAGCCCTCCCGCACCTCCTCGGGGGAGGTCACGCCGAGCACGCCGGCGAAGTGGTCCACGTGGCTGTGGGTGTAGATCACCCCGGACACCGGTCGTTCGCCCAGGGTGCGGTTGATCAGCTCCAGGGCGGCCCGGGCGGTCTCGGTGGACATGAGGGGATCGATGACCAGCCAGCCGGTTGCCCCCCGGATGAACGATATGTTCGCCAGGTCGTAGCCCCTCACCTGATAGACGCCGTCGCAGACCTCGAACAGTCCGTGGACGGAGTTGAGACGGGCCTGGCGCCACAGGCTGGGATTCACCGTGGGCGGGGCCGGGTCGTCACCGGAG
>JALSTE010000739.1 GCA_026983855.1 Acidimicrobiia bacterium | reverse complement strand
GGCGGCCTCGGCCACCCCCCGGGCCAGCTGGGCGGAGTCGTTGGCCAGGCGGTCCTCGGTGATGCGCCGGGCCTCGATCCGGGACAGCAGGATCGTACCCAGACCGGCCAGGATCACCGCGGCCACCGCGGTGGCGATGATCGCGACGCTGATGCGGCGGCGCATGTCTCAGCCGAGCCGGTACCCGACCCGCCACACCGTGGCCAGGGGCAGGTCCTCTCCCAGCTTTCGCCGGAGCTGTCGCACGTGGACGTCCACTGTGCGCTCGTCGCCGTACCACTCCGGGCCCCAGACCGCGGTGAGGAGCTGACGGCGGCTGAGGGCCAGCCCCTGGTTCTGGGCCAGGTGGGCCAGCAGGTCGAACTCCCGGGCCGCCAGATGAATCACCTCGTCGTGGAGGGTGACCTCCCTTCGCCCGACGTCCACCCGGATGGGTCCCAGTTCGATCACCGGCGGTGAATCCTCGGTGGGTCCCGACACCCGGCGGAGGATGGCCTTGACCCGAGCCACCACCTCCCGGGGGGAGAAGGGCTTGAGGACGTAGTCGTCGGCCCCCAGTTCCAGGCCCAGAATGCGGTCGATCTCGTCCTCGCGGGCGGTGAGCATCATCACCGGCGTGGAGCCCCCCCGGCGCAGTTCCCGCAGCACGTCGAACCCGTCCATGGCGCCGGGGAGACCGACGTCCAGCACGACCATGGCCGGGGAGTGCCGCTGCACCGCCGCCAGCCCGCTCTCGCCGTCGGGGGCCAGCACCACCTTGAATCCGCCCTGCCGCAGGTACATGTCCAACAGGTCGGCGATGTCGTTGTCGTCCTCGACGACGACGATGCTCTCGACTGCGTTGCCCATCACGACCATGGAACCCCATCGGAGTGTGCGGTTGGTGTATGAGCCGTGAACAAACTGTTAGGAGCGATCACCGCCGCGGCGGTGGGGGGAGAGAGACAGCTGGGCGTCATGTCGCCGCAGTCCGGGGGGTCACGGTTCGTCGGTGGGGTCGGGCGCCCTTGCGGCTGGGCCCGGCGGCTTCACCGCCCCCGGGGACCCGGCGTCGTAGTGTCGGGGGAATGTCCCACTATGAGACCCTCGGTGTCCCCCGCGACGCCGATGTGGAGACCATCCGTGCCAGCTATCGGAGGCTGGCCCGGGCCTGCCATCCCGACCGGCTGGGGGCGGACGCCCCCGAGGAGGAGACGGCGCGGGCCGAGGCCCGCATGTCCCGACTGAACGAGGCGTGGACCGTTCTGGGGGACCCGAGGTCCCGGGCCGCCTACGACCGGGACCTGGCTCGAGGTACCGGGTCCCCCGGTGGGGTCCACGATGCCCGGGAGGGCCACCCCGATCAGGGGACGAACCCCCGGGGGGATGGGGCGCCGGAGGCGGATCCCGTCGCCGGGGACGCTGTCGAGACCGGGGAGGAGTCGGGGGAACCCCTGGTGGGGGTGGCCCGGCTCCTCGTGCGGGCCGCGCCCCCGTGGTTCGTCTTCTCGTTCATTGTGCTGGTCGTCTCGGCGGTGATGGAGTCGACCTCCCTGCGGGCCCTGGCCCTGTT
>JALSTE010000738.1 GCA_026983855.1 Acidimicrobiia bacterium | reverse complement strand
CTGGGTTTGGGCTCGGTGGGCCCTGCGTCGATACCCCGCCATCCGGCTGGGAGTGGGGTGGGGGAACGCCCTATCTTGGGTACCGAGCACGACTACCCGTGGGGGTGAGGGTGATGATCAGCCAGGAGCAGAACGACCGGCTGACACGAGTTGAGCACGGAGCCCCGGCCGGAGGGGTCCTGCGGCGCTACTGGCAACCGGCGGCCCTCGTCGACGAACTCTCCGGTGAGAGGCCGGTGGCCAGGGTCAGGCTGTTCGGTGAGGATCTGGTGCTGTTCCGCGACGAGGAGGGCCGCTACGGGTTGATCGACCGGCACTGTCCCCACCGTGGTGCCGACATGGCCTTCGGACGCTGTGAGGACGGGGGCCTCCGTTGCACGTTCCACGGCTGGCTGATGGACGCCGGGGGGCGTTGTCTGGATCAGCCGGCCGAGCCCGAGGGCAGCCGCTTCAAGGACAAGATCAGGGTCAACGCCTATCCGTGTGTGGAGCGCAACGGCGTCATCTTCACCTACATGGGCCCCGGTGATCCACCGCCGTTCCCCGATCTGGACTGCTTCGTGGCCCCCGAGGACCACACCTTCGCCTTCAAGGGCCTGTGGGAGTGCAACTGGCTGCAGGCCCACGAGGTGGGAATCGACCCCGCCCACGCCTCGTTCCTCCACCGTTTCTTCGAGGACGAGGACCCCTCCGAGCAGTACGGAAAGCAGTTCCGGGACGAGGCCGCCGACTCGGGAATCCCCATCACCCGGGTCCTGCGGGAGTTCCACCGTCCCAAGATCAACGTGGAGCCCACCGACTACGGCCTCCGGCTGGTGACCCTGCGGCAGATCACCGACGCCGACATGCACGTGAGGGTCACCAACCTGGTGTTCCCCAACGCCATCACCATCCCCATGAGCCGGGAGATGATCATCACCCAGTGGCACGTCCCCATCGACGACCACAACACCTACTGGTACTCGATGTTCACCAGCTTCGGCGATCCGGTGGACAAGGAGACCATGAGGGCCCAGCGGCTGGAGAACCACACCCTGCCCGACTACCGCCCGGTCGTGGGTAGGCACAACGACTACGGGTTCGACCCCGCCGAGCAGGCCAAGCTGACCTACACCGGAATGGGCATGGACATCAACGTTCACGATCAGTGGGCCGTCGAGTCCCCCGGTCCCATCCAGGATCGGACCCGGGAGAACCTCTGCCGTTCCGACGTGGCCATCATCGCCTTCCGGCGAATGTTCCGCCGGGCCCTCGACGAGGTGGAGGCAGGTGTCGGGGAACCCGACCTCCCGATGCTGGTGACACCGGAGGAGGCCCGTCGCATCAGGGGCCCGGTGGCGGTGGACGCCATCGGCCCCGCCGACGACTGGGAGGGGTGCTGGAGGGAGCGCGACGCCATCCGCCGTCGGTCCTCGACGTGGGCCACCAGTCCGTGGGGAGAGGAGTGACCCGGGGAGGAAGGTCCGCCCACGATCCGGTGGCGGCCAGTGTGGGGCGGGACGGCTTCGTGGCCCACCACGGACTGTGGACCGAGGATCAGGAGGCCCTGGCCGGGGAGATCATCTCACGGGCCCGGTCCGAGGGCCTCGACGTGGTGCGCTTCGCCTGGGCCGACGTGCACGGTGTGCTCCGGGGTAAGTCGATGATGATCGACGGGTTCGAGCAGGCCCTCCGCAACGGCTGCGCCCTGACCACCACCCTGCTGGCCAAGGACACCTCCCACCGCACCGCCTTCCCGGTGTGGCAGGAGGGGGGAGGGTTCGATCTGTCCCAGATGGAGGGGGCGGGCGACATGCTGATGGTGGCCGACCCCGCCACCTTCCGGATCCTGCCGTGGGCGCCCGGCACCGGCTGGGTCCTCTGCGACGTGTACTTCCCCGACGGCACGCCGGTGGAGTTCTCCACCCGGAGGATCCTGGCCGAGGCCCTGGAGAGACTGGGGGCGGCGGGTTACGACTACCTCTCCGGTCTGGAGGTGGAGTTCCACATCCTGAGTCTCGATGATCCCAAGCTCTCGGCCGAGCACGCCACCCAGCCGGCCACCGCCCCCGAGGTGGGGATCATCCACCACGGGTTCCAGTACCTGACCGAGACCCGCCTGGACGAGATCGACCCCCTGATGGAGATCCTGCGCCGGCAGCTCACGGCCCTGGGTCTGCCGCTGCGCTCCTTCGAGCTGGAGTTCGGCCCCTCCCAGGTGGAACTCACGTTCCATCCCCGGGTCGGGCTGGGGACGGCCGACGACATGGTGCTGCTGAGGGCCGCGGTCCGTCAGATCTGCCGCCGTGAGGGCTACCACGCCAGCTTCATGTGCCGGCCCAACCTGCCGAACATGTTCTCCAGCGGTTGGCACCTCCACCAGTCCCTCGACGATCACGCCCGGGGGACGAACGCCTTCATGCCCACCGACGAGGGCGAGGCGCTGTCCCCCACGGGTCTGCGGTTCACGGCCGGGATACTCGAACACGCCGCCGCCTCGTGCGTGTTCACCACCCCGACCATCAACGGATACAAGCGGTACCGGCCCTTCACCCTGGCCCCCGACCGTGTGGCCTGGGGCGTCGACAACAAGGGCACGATGCTGAGGGCCGTGGGCGGTCCCGGTGACCGCGGTACCCGTATCGAGAACCGGGTCGGAGAACCGGCCGCCAATCCCTACCTCTACATCGCCTCCCAGATCATCACCGGTCTCCACGGGATCGAGCGGGAACTCGAGGCCCCGCTTCCGACCTCGGATCCCTACGGTGGTGATGCCGACCGGCTCCCGGGGAGTCTGATCGACGCCCTCACCGCCCTTGACGGTGACGAGCTCTACCGCCGGGTGCTGGGAGACCGGTTCATCGAGTATCTGCTCACGATCAAGAGGGCGGAGGTCAGCCGTTTCCTGTCCGATGTCACCGACTGGGAACAGCGTGAGTACTTCTCCATGTTCTGACCGGTGCTCTGATCCCCGGGGGGCCGGGACCCACACCACGGCCCCCAAACTGGGAGACACCGATCCCGGGCCCGACCACCCGGCGTGGTCGTGGGCGGATCTCCACCGGAACCGCACCGTTTACGAGGACGGTCGGGTCCTGGTTCTCGACAAACCGGAGGGGATCAGCGTCACCGGTGAGCGGCACGGCACGGACGTGGTGAGGCTGGCCGCCGACGTGGGGGTGAAGCTGAGGCCGGTGCACCGTATCGACAAGGTGACGTCGGGTCTAGTGGTCCTGGCCCTCGAACCCGGGGCCCACAGCGACCTCACCCGTCAGTTCACCCGGCGCCAGGTTCACAAGGAGTACCTGGGGGTGCTGGTCGGGTCCGACATGCCCGACCGGGGTGAGATCGACCTGCCCCTGGTGACGGCCTCCTCGGGTCGGGTCAGGATCGCCGCCCCCCGGGACGCCATCACCTGGGACGGTGGCGCCCGACGGTTCGGCGTCCCGGTCGGGGCGGTCGACACCAGTCGCAGGGTGTTCGACTCCACCACCACGTTCGAGGTTCGGGTCCGTGACGAGGACCGCGACCTGGTGCTGGTGGCCCTCGGGCCCCGGACCGGCCGGAGGCACCAGATCAGGGTCCACACGGCGTGGGTCGGTCATCCGGTGGCCGGAGACCCGCTGTTCCGCACCACCAGCCGGCCCGAGGTGTTCGGTCGGACGATGCTCCACGCCCACCGTCTCGGCATCACCCTGCCCTGGGTGGGCCCTGAAGCGGTCACGTTCGAGGCCCCGCCACCGGCGGGTTTCGAGCTCGGGACCTGAGACCCGGGGCCCCACCGCGATCCGGTCGCCCGGGGGGCACCGTGGGATGGGCCGACGGGCCGGCGGGGGACCGTCGGTCGTTGGTAGTAGCGTCCCGGTCATGGGTGGGAAGCCGACATGGTCCGTCTGAGGTGCCCCCGATGCGGGGCGGAGGACCAGCTGGAGGGCGCGGCCGGACTCTGGGGCGACCCCCGGGCCGAGGGTGAGCTGACCTGCGCCTCATGCGGTCAGGCGTACCCCGTGGTGGACGGCATTCCGATGATTTTCGTGGACGATCACCGCTGGCGCTCCAAACAACGGGAGTGTGAGGGGTGGGAGGCCCTCAACCTGGAGTTGGGGCAGATCGACTACGAGGGGATTGGTGCCCCCCCGGTGGACTTCGCCATCCCCTACATCGACGACGAGCACTGGGCCGGGATAGCGGAGAACTTCGACCGCATCACCCGGGGACTCGACTTCGAGGGCCGCAACGTTCTGGACGTCGGCGCCGGTCGGCCCTGGGCCGCCAAGCACTTCGCCCTGCGAGGCGCCCGCGCCGTGGCCATGGACGTCGTGGCCCATCCCGTCGTCGGGTTGGGCCGGGGCTGGGAGATGATGAGCGAGGCCGGAGTGACCTTCGAGCTCCTCGTGGGTGATTCGGAGAACATGCCCTTCGCCTCGGGGGAGTTCGACTACGTGTTCATCTCCGCCGCCATGCACCACACGAACTTCATGAGGGCCCTGGCCCGGGAGATGGCCCGGGTGCTCAGGCCGGGCGGAACCCTCCTGGTGATCAACGAGCCGTTCCGGTCGGCGTCGGAGGACGAGGCCGATCTGCTGCTGTCGTCGGCCCTGCCCGAGCTGCGTCACGGGATCACCGAACGCCGACCCAGCGCGGCGGAGTACTTCCGGGCCGTGGCCGACGCCGGTCTGGAGATCGCCGAGGCCAGGCTCGGTGTGGACCTCGATGATCCGCAGCGGATCTGGGACAACCTCACCGAACCCGGACTGATACCTCCCCGCCAGGAGTGGTTCGATGTGACGGCGCCGCGTCGATTCGCCCGGGCCCTCAACACCCGGTTCCGGAGCCTCCCCGCCGAGCTGGAACTGAGACGGGCCCTGCCCCGCGGAACGGCGGGGATCCGGGGCAGCCACGCCCAGATGATGGCGACCCTCTTCAGCCGGTCCGAACTGAGCATCCGGGCCGTGAAGCGGCCGGATTGAGGGTCCGGTCGGGTCACCGACCCGGCTTCCCCGGCCGGTCGCCGGGTGGGAGCGCCGGGCTCCCGGGTTGAGGGGCGGGCCGGGTCACCGCCTACGGTGTCCTCCATGGAGCCGGAGGTGTCAACGGTCGCCGACGACGAGGTCGTCATCCACGTGGGTGGGGAGGTGCACCGCCATCAGGGGCTGCGGCCCGACACCAGCCACGAGTTCGACGGTGTGGTGGTGCGAACCCTCCCGCGACCGGGGGGTGAGCTACTGGCCACCATCGCCACGGTGAACGACCTCCACTTCGGGGAGACGGAGTGCGGCCACTCGTCGCTCGACATGGGTCCGATCCTGTCGATGCCGGAGGGCGCACCGCCCCATCCCGAGGTTATGAACAGGGCCGCGGCGGAGGAGATCGACGCCCTCGGCCCCGATGCCCTCATCGCCCGCGGCGACCTCACCGATGGTGGCCGGCCCGAGCAGTACGAGGCCTTCCGGTCCGTGTACGGGGACCGTTTCGCCGCTCGCCTGCACGTGGTCCGCGGCAACCACGAGGGCTACGGCGACCCCGATCTGATGGCCCATCCGATCCAGCACATCGTGGTACCGGGGGCCGAGGTGGTGCTGCTGGACACCGTGGTGGCCGGCGAGACCCAGGGGCGTCTGGAATCCGACCAGCTCAGCGGTATGGAGGACATCGCCGCGGCGTCGTCGGTACCGGTGATCGTGATGGGTCACCATCCACCCCACCTCGACGACGAGGTGGTCCCGGGCCTGGACGAGGACTCCTCCTCCGCCCTGGCCCGGGCCATGTCCCGACACCCGAACATCGTCGCCTACACCTGCGGGCACTCCCACCGCAACAAGGTGACCCGCCGTCCCGAGAGCGGCGGGGTGCCCTACGTGCAGGTGGCCTCGGTGAAGGACTTTCCCGGGAGCTGGGCCGAGATTCGGGTGTTCGAGGGTGGGATCCTGCACATTCACCGACGGATAAGCAGCCCCGAGGCCCTGGCGTGGACGAACCGCACCCGGGAGCTGTTCGGCGGTCTCTACCCCCGCTACTCCATGGGTCGGCTGTCCGACCGCTGCCTGGTCCTGGGTCCGGTCCCATAGTGGCCGAATAGCGGGGAATCGGGGCTGACCCACCCCGCCGGTACCCTCGTGTCGATGCAGTCACCGGCCGGCTTCCCATCGGGAACGGAGCTGACGTTCGTGGCCTCCGATCCACCGCGGGAGTCGTTCTTCTGCCTGTGGAACCCCGAGGACCGGGGCGGCCTGTTCGCCGCCGGTGAGGGTGCTCCTGTCGAGGCCACCGAGCGGGTGGAGCTGGAGCTGGTCGTGCCCCGCAGCCGCGGTACGCACCGGGTCAGCGTCACCGGCCTGCGTCTGGGGGTCCCCGCCGTGCTGGACGAACTGGTGGCCCTGCCGGCCTCGGATCCGGTGTCGGCCTCGGTGAGAGCCTGGTCGGCCGTGGCCCGGTCCGCCCTGGGACTGGTGGCCCGGGGGCGCCTGCTGCCCACCGTCACCCCCGAGGGCTGGGACGCCTGGCGGATCGACCCCCTCGACATCGAGGACCGCGACCACCTGGCCGCCCTGGCCCGGGCCCTGCCCGCCTTCGCCCACTGCACCCCGGTGGCCCGGGGCCGGATCACCGCCCCCGAGGTGGCCATCAAGGCCTGCTACGACGCCGTGGGCGACGCCCTGGTGAGGTCGCCGGCGGCGGAGACGGTGTGCTCCAGTCCGGTCTTCTCCTCCCGTCAACCCCTGCGGGTGCGCCATCTCAAGCCGTGGGTGGCCGACGTGGCCGCCCCCTACTGCGCCGGGGCCGCCCTGGTCCTCCAGGTGCACCCGCCCGGCACCGACGTCTTGGAGCTGCCCCTCGACGGGGTACGGGTCCCCGATCCGGACCGTGAGCCCATACTGCCGCCCGAGCCTCCGCCCGAGGAGATGTTCACCGAGAAATGGCGGGTGGTGTTCCAGCTTCAGAGCCGGGAGGACCCCTCCCTGCTGATCACGGCGGAGAACCTGTGGAGCGCCCACGAGGAGGTGCTGGCCCGGCTGGGTGAGCAGGCCGAGATCGACCTGCTCGGGGGTCTGCGGCGGGCGGGGGAGATCTGTCCTCCCATCGGCCGGGCCCTGGACCACCCGGCCCCCACCGGGCTGGTGCTGGAGGACCCCGAACTGGACCAGCTTCTGGATCACCTCGACGACCTGGCCGAGGCGGGGATAGAGGTCCGTTGGCCGGCCGACCTGGTGTCGCCCCGCATCACCCGCCGTCTGGTGGTGTCGGCCCAGGCCCCCGACGACGGGCTTCCCAGCGTCACCGGTCTCGACTCCCTGCTGGAGGTGGACTGGGAGTTCCTGCTGGAGGGGATTCCCCTCACCGTCGAGGAGCTCGACGTCCTGGCCCGGGCCAAGGCGGCCCTGGTGCCCCTGCGGGGCCGGTGGGT
>JALSTE010000737.1 GCA_026983855.1 Acidimicrobiia bacterium | reverse complement strand
GTCCGACCGGGTCGAGGCCGAGTCACGGATGTACGAGGTTCTCTCGTCCCTCGACGCCGCCGAGGACGCCCTCTACGTGTTCGACGACACCACCCTGGCCGTCTCCTTCGTGAACCAGGGTGCCGTTCGTCAACTCGGTTACGACGCCGACGAACTCAAGGCCATGACCCCCCTTCACTTCTGTCCCGAATTCGACCGGGAGTCCCTGGTCCGTCTCCTGGATCCCCTGAAGCGGGCCCAGGTGCCGAGTTGCGCCTATCGTACCGTGCACCGGACCCGCGCCGGAAGGGATCTGACCGTTCAGGTGGTGGCCCAGTGGATTCCGACCAGATCCGGCGGGGGACACTTCGTGGCCCTGGCCCGCGACGTGACCGAGCACGCGGCCGTCGAGAGCAACCTGATCCGGGCCCGGGAGATCCTCGACAAGCTGGGGGAGGGTGTGGTCATCCACCGGGAGGACACCCTCACCATCGAGTACGTGAACCAGGGGTACTGCGACCTGCTGGGCCTGGAACCCACCGACCTGGTGGGGCTGACCCCCGAGCACGTCCCCGGGCTGGACGCCACCGCGTTCAGGGAACAGGTGGCGTCACTGGTGGACGGTTCCCGGCCCTGGGTCACCTACGAGCGGGAGATGACCGGTGGTGACGGCCGGGTGAGGATCTGTGAGGTCCATCTCCAGGCCCTGCGTCCGGGGCCCGATCTCCCCCGTTCGATAGTGGCCCTGGTCCGGGACGTCACCGATCGTCGGGAGAGTGAGAGTCGGGCCCGGGTGGCCGAACGCGAACTGGATCTGATGACCGATCGGGAGCGCATAGCCCGCGACCTGCACGACAGTGTCATCCAGAGGCTCTTCGCCACCGGAATGTCGCTGCAGGTGGCCTCCCGGCGCGTCGGCGACGTGGCCCCCGAGCTGGGGGAGCGCATCGAGGGGGCGGTGACGGACCTGGACCAGACCATCACCGAGATCCGTTCGGCCATCTTCGGTCTCAGGGCCACCGACGTCTGGGGGACCTCGCTGCGCTCGGAGATCGAGGCGGTCATCGAGGAGTCGGCGCGGATTCTGGGATTCTCCCCCCGGGTGGAGCTGGCCGGTCCCGTGGACGCGGTACCGCCGGAAGTGGCCGAGGCCCTGGTACCGACCCTCCGCGAGGCCCTCTCCAACGTGGCCCGTCACGCCGGAGCCGGCCGGGTGGACGTGTTCCTCAGCGTGGGGTCATCGGTGGAGATGAGGGTGCTCGACGACGGACGGGGAATACCCGAGCGATCCACGGGATGGGGCAACGGGTTGCGCAACATGGAGGCTCGGGCCGCGGATCGGGGCGGGACCTGTGTGGTCTCACGGCGTTTCGAGGGTGGGACCGAGGTGAGGTGGGCGGTGCCCCTCGGAAGGTGACCCGTCCGGTTCGCGGGGTTGGCGACCCAGCGCCCGACCCATGGGTCATCACGTCGAATCCGACCGTCGGATCTCGATGATTCGACCGGGATCGCTTGGCGGAGGCCCCGCCACCGGCCAGACTTGGGCGGTGAGCGACGATCCGATCAAGGTTTTCCTGCTCGACGATCACGATCTGGTCCGTCGTGGCCTGCGTGATCTACTCGAGGCCCACGGCGGCTTCGAGGTCGTGGGTGAGGCGGGAACCGCTGATCAGGCCCTCAAGCGGATACCGGCCACCCAGCCCCAGGTGGCGATCCTGGACGTGCGTCTACCCGACGGGAGTGGGGTGGAGGTGTGCCGGGAGATCAGGTCCAGGATGCCCGAGGTGGCCTGTCTGATACTGACTTCATTCTCCGACGACGAGGCCCTGTTCAACTCGATCATGGCCGGGGCCGCGGGCTACCTGCTCAAGCAGATCCGGGAGAACGACCTGGTGGGGGCGATCGAGTGTGTGGCCTCGGGTCAGTCCCTGCTCGATCCCGAGTTGACCGGAAGGGTGCTGGAGAGGCTGCGCCAGGGTGATCCCGAGGACGAGCTGCTGGCCCGCCTCACGGGCCAGGAACGCAAGATCGTGGCCCTCATAGGGGAGGGACTCACCAACCGCCAGATCGGGGAGAGACTCCACCTGGCCGAGAAGACCGTCAAGAACTACGTATCGCGGTTGCTCCCGAAGATGGGCATGTCCCGCCGCACCGAGGTGGCGATCTACGTGGCCCGCCTCGACGAACGCGGCAACCACTGAACCCCCGGTCGGTGGGTCCAGCCCGGCCGGGGCACCAACCACCCGACCAGCCAGCTCACCGGCCCTGGCGTCTCTGGATCGGGGGACCACACCGTCGGTGGTCATCCGCCTGACCGCTCACCGGCCCTGGCGTCTCTGGATCGGGGAGACGTCGACGGGGCCCACGGGCGGCGACGCCTGATGGACGGGGTGGGAATCAGCCCGAGAGACCCTCGCGCTCATAGGCGACGACGGCGGCGATCTCCTCCTCGCTGAGGCTCGAGCCCCAAGCGGGCATGCCGCCACGGCCGTCGGTGACCACCGCTATCTGGTCGGCGGGATCGGGGAAGTTGGCCACGGCGGCCCCGCCCCCGAGCTGGGGTCCGACCAGGCCCTCACCGTTCTGTCCGTGACAGACGGCGCAGTTGGCCTCGAAGACCGTCTGACCCAGGGCCATGTCGGCCGTCGGCGCGGCCGGGGCCTCCGGCGTCTCACTCGCCCCACCCCCCGTATCCTCGGCCACGGTGGTGGCCGGGGCCTCGGCGGCGGACCCCGAACCCGAGCCGGCCGTGGTGGTGCCGGTGTTGTCGCCCGAGGTGAGGGTGATCGCCACCACGGCGATCACGATCGTGGCCAGGAACACTATGGCCGCTCCCTTGGCGAAGGTGAACCAGGGGGCTTCGACGGGTTGGTCTTCGGGACTCTGCTGTGGAGATGACATCGTGGGCATTGTGCTCTTTGTCGGTGGGGGCATACAGGGACTTAGGTCCCCTCGATCGTACCGTTGCCCGAGGCCCGGGCCCGACACCGTCGGCCCCCGGGACTCATGGCCGGGAGGGACGGACCTCATTCCCGGGTCCAACGGTCGATTCACCGGGCTCTCCCGGAGGACTCCGCCGCACCCGCCGATCGAGAGTCGGGACTTAGGTCCCGGGGCGACGGGCCTCTGTGCCGTGGGGCACCGGAGGCGATTTCCGTACCGTCCCCAGGAGAGGAAAGGTAGGTATGGGCGTGCCACTCAGTAGGCGTGAATTCCTGTTCTTGGGCGGAGCGGCGGGGGCGACGGCCGCCGCGGGGGTGGTGGTGCCCATTGCGATCTCGTCGAGGAACGACGGTTCGGAGGGGGGTGGAGCGGCTCCGCCGACGACGGGTACGACCACAACCACGAGCACGACGACCACCACCGAGGCCCCCGGGGGTGGGGAGACGGCTCCCCCGGTCGAGACGGCGCAGGGCTACCCGAGGGTGATGGTGGCCTCGATGGGCTCACTGGAGGTCGACACCCCGGTGATGTTCGAGTACCCGCTCAAGGGCCAGGGCAACCTGCTGGTGAAGCTGGGTCGGCCGGCCCGCGGCGGCGTCGGACCCGACGGTGACGTGGTGGCCTACTCCAACCAGTGCACCCACATGGGTTGTGTGCTCACCGACTACGACGGTCAGCACAAGGTGTTGGGACCGTGTCCCTGTCACTTCACCACCTTCGATCTGACCCTCGACGGGGAGGTCACCCTCGGTCACGCCACCGAGAAGCTGCCGAGGGTCATCCTCGAGATGGACGGCGACGACATATTCGCGGTCGGGGTCGACCGGTTGATCTACGGACACGACGACAACCTCGCCGGCGGCGAGCCGGTCGCCTGAGGAGATCGAGATGAGCAACGTTCCAATTCCACCGGTTGACGCCAAGGTCAACATCACCTGCTGCGAGTACTGCCCCGTGGCCTGTGCCTACAAGGTCTATTCGTGGCCCGTGGGTCGCGACGGAGGGAGGGATGCGGCCGACAACGCCTACGGCAGGGACATCCCCGTCGGTGCCCTGTCGGGCTTCTGGCCCTCGGAGGAGATGCACACCGTCACCGAGATCGACGGCAGTCCCCACAACGTCATCGTCCTCCCCGACGCCGACATGGAGGTGGTCAACATCGGGGGCACCCACAGCATCCGCGGTGGGGCCCTGGCCAAGAAGATCTACAACCCCGAGGGGCTCACCGCCGACCGCCTCCAGCGACCCCTGTTGAGGGTCAGGGGCGAGCTGGTGCCCATTCCCTGGGACATGGCCCTGGATCTGATCGCCAATCTGTCCCGCTACACCATCGACACGTTCGGTGAGCTGGCCTGGGGCATGAAGATCTACTCCTACCAGTACTACGAGAACGTCTTCGCCGGGTCGAAGCTGGCTCGGGGGGCCATAGGCACCCCGAACTACTCCCCCCACCACGCCCCGGCCGCGGGTGACGACGTTCCCGGACTCTCCGACGTCGGAATCGACGCCTTCGGTTCGGCCTTCGAGGACGACAAGGAGGCCGACGTCATCCTCATCGCCGGATCCGATCCCTATGAGACCAAGTCGGTTCGCTTCACCACCTGGACGGCGGCCGGTGGGGCCCAGCTGATCTACATCGACCCCCGCCGGACGTTCACCGCCCAGTACGCCCTGAACCACGGGGGGATGCACCTGCAGCTCACCCCCGGTACCGACGTGGTTCTGTTCAGCGCCCTGGCCCGGGAGATCCTGGCCAATGGCTGGGAGGACACCGAGTTCGTCGACTCCTACGTCGCCAGTCGGGAGGAACTGGACCAGGAGAGCAAGTACCGCAAGCAGTTGTTCGGCCAGACGGCCCAGGAGTTCCGGGACTTCATCATGGCCGAGCCGGACTTCGCCCTGGACCGGGCCCAGGAGATCACCGGTGTCCCCGCCGACGACATCAAGAAGGCGGCCGAGATCCTCTCCGGCGGTGACGGACCCCAGCCCAAGACCATGCTGCTGTTCGAGAAGGGCCTCTACTGGTCCCACAACTACGAGAACACCGCCGTGATCGGCAACCTCGGTGTGTTGCTCGGGGCCACGGGTCGTCCGGGGCGGGCCACCTCCCGCATGGGTGGACACCAGCGCGGTGGCCAGAGCGGAGCGGGCTATCCCCTGGAGAAGTCACCCCACTCCTTTGAGGGTCACCCCATCGAGATGGACACCGAGGAGTGGCTCGTACAGGGCAACACCCGTATGCGCTGGATAGTGGGGACCAACTGGCTGGGCGCCATGGGCGCCAGCCACGCCCTGATCGCCAAGGTGGCCGAGCTGGTGCGTCGCGGCCCCCAGGTGACCTCAACCGACCCGGCCACGGCCGAGGCCCAGCTCCGGGCCCGCATGGATGCGGGGGGCATGGTCATCGTGCAGTCCGACATCTACCTGAACGACTCCACGGAGTACGCCGACATCATCCTGCCGGCCGCCACCTGGGGGGAGGAGACCTTCGCCCGCAACAACGCCGAGAGACGGCTCAGGATCTACGAGAAGTTCATGGATCCCCCCGGGGAGGCCAAGCCCGACTGGTGGGCGTTCGCCCAGGTGGCCCAGAGGATGGGATTCGAGGGCTTCGACTGGAAGGAGTCCAACGACATCTTCGAGGCCGCCGGACCCCGCTCCGAGGGGGGACGACGGAACTTCCTGGCCCTGGTCGAGAAGGCCCGGGAGGACGGGGTCAAGGCCCACGACCTGCTGCGCAGCTACGGCAACAAGGGCCTGCAGACCCCCCTCGGCCGGGACGACGGGGGTGAGCTGACCGAGACGGTACGTCTGCACGAGAACCTCAAGTTCAAGAGCGACAGCGGCAAGCTGAATTTCATCCGTCCCGACTGGGCCACCGTGAAGGCCCGGAACGCGGCCATCGGTCCCGACACCTCCAAGGGAGAGGTCTGGGTGCTCAACGGTCGGGTGAACGCGGTGTGGAACAACATGTTCGACCACGTTCGTCGGGCGATATCGCGCGAGCGCTGGCCGGTGAACTTCATCGAGGTGAACCCCGAGGACGCCGGGGCCCGGGGGATAGAGAGTGGCGACATGCTGAGCATCGAGTCCGACAACGTGCTGGACCAACTCGGCAACAGGACCACCGGGGCGGTATCGGCCGTGGCCTACATCTCGGACTCGGTTCCCCCGGGTGTGACGTTCGTCTACTTCAACTTCCCCGGCTCCCCGGCCAACTCCCTGACGTCGGCCGACAGCACCCTGCAGCCCATAGCCCGCAGGTACAACTTCAAGCTGGGCAAGGGGAGGCTGACCAGGACCGGTTCGACCGAACTGGGGCGGATCATGTCGTTCGTTCCCCGGAATCTGGCCCCTCAGGGAGGATGAACGCCGGAACCGCGAGAGTGATCCCCGGAGGTGGCCACCCCGAACCACGGTTCGGGGTGGCCGTGGCCCGTCGGGCCGCGCGAGGTGGCATGGGGTGATGGGGTCCGACCGGTAGCCTTGGGGGGTCAGCCAAGCCAGTTGCCACCAGCCGACACGAGGTCGAAGATGTCTCCCAGCACTGATCCCACCGCCCTTGCCCCGAGCGGACAGGGCTCTCCCTATGAGATCTACACCAAGCTCCTGGCCAACCGGATCGTGTTCCTGGGGACCGAGGTGGACGACGACAGCGCCAACCTGGTGGCGGCCCAGATCCTCTTTCTCGAGGGCCAGGATCCCAACAAGGACATCTGGCTCTACATCAACTCGCCGGGTGGTTCGATATCGGCCGGTATGGCCATCTACGACACGATGGAGTTCGTCTCCTGCGACGTGGGGACCCTGTGCATGGGGATGGCGGCCTCGATGGGTCAGTTCCTCCTGACGGCGGGGGCCCCCGGCAAGCGTTTCTGCCTCCCCCACGCCCGGGTGATGATGCACCAGCCCTCGGGTGGTGTGCGGGGTCAGGCCTCCGACATCCTGATCCAGGCCGAGCAGATGGCCTACATCAAGAAGTTGATGGCCGAGCGCATCGCATTCCACAGCGGGCAGAGTGTCGAGCAGATCCAACAGGACTCCGAGCGGGACCGCTGGTTCACCGCCGAGCAGGCCCGGGAGTACGGCCTGGTCGACCACGTGATCGCCAATCGTCACGACATCGAGGCCATCTCGTCGGATTCCGACGAGGCCGAAGACGCCTGATCGTCGGCGGCGACTCCCCGGTTTCCGTGTTGGGCGGGAACCCCCGTACCGGCCACAGCGGATGGTGACCGGTGGTCAGGGGGCGGTGGTGCAGTTGCGGGTCTCCCAGGCCCTGAGCTGGTCCAGGGCGGCGGCCACCTCGGGTTCGTCGGCCGAGGCCGTGGCCAGGGCGGTGGCCCGATCGAAGGAATCGGCCTGCTGGGTGTCCACCGCCGCCCGGGCCAGGTTCCGGCCGAAGCGGGCCACGACAGCCACCTGATCCCTGATCTCCTCGGGGCTGGAGCGCTCCAGGTCCTCGAA
>JALSTE010000736.1 GCA_026983855.1 Acidimicrobiia bacterium | reverse complement strand
CCACCCCTCCCCTCCCCTCCCCGATCTATACCCGTCCAGTGGTCGTCACACGACCGCACGACGGGTATAGATCGGGGGTCAGGGACGGCCCATGGCCTCCAGGAGGGATCGGCTGGAGGCGGTGTTCGAGCCCCGGGCCCGGGCCCCGTCGCGGACCCGGCGGTCCGAAGAGATGGTCAGCACCGGGTTCTCCACCGGCATGGCGTCGATCATCGCCAGGATCTCGTCATCGGCCTCGACCCCCGGCGGGGACCACGAGACCCGGATGAACGGACAGTTGGTCGAACGGTGACCACCCACGATTCCGGCCCCGTCGAAAACCACGTCGACCATGGGCCCCCTGTGCCCCACCAGGGCGGACAGGGCCGCCAGGAACCTCTCCCGCTGTCGAACCAGGTCCACGTTGGGCCATCCCTCCTTGGCCACGTTGTACCCGTCGATGAGGACTCGAATACCGGGGACGGCCAGCAGATCGATGATCCCCTGTCGGCTGTCGTCGGGCACACCCCGGGCGGCCCGGACCGGCTTGCGTCGGGGGGACGGCGTCCGCCGGGTCGGTTCCTCCCGGATCGGGGTCACCACCCCGGCGTTCTCGGGAGCCCGGGAGGGGGCCAGGGCCCGGGAGGCCTCAGCCAGGGCCCGGCCCAGGGCCTCGGTGGCCCGGGCGGCGGCGGCCACCGCCAGGGCCGCAGCGGCGGGGTCACCCACGACCGGGACGTCGGACACCCTCTCCTCCGGCGGGGGGACGGTTCCTTCACCCTCCGGTCGGGAAGTGCGATCCGGATCAGGGCCACCCGCCCTCACCCGCTCGTTCTCCTGCTCCAGGGCCGCCACCCGTTCCCTCAGCGACCGGCTGCGGGCCCGTTCCTCACCCAGACGGCCCCGGGCGGTTACCGCCTCCCCGGAGAGTTCCGCTATCCGACTGCGTTGCTCCTCCTCCCGTCGTCGAGCCTCGGAGATCTCCTCCCTCAGCGAATCCCGTTCCCGACGGGCCGATTCCATCTCGGCCGACATCTCCGCCAGGTTCTCCTCGAGATCGTCGGCCCGCCGCCTGGCCGCGTCCAGGGCCGACTCGGTACGGCCCAGACGCTTCTGGAGCGACCTGCGGGCTCTCTCGGACTCCGCCAGGCGCTGGCGGGCCGAGGACTCCTCCTCGGCCCGCTGGATCTCCTCGGACCACCCCTCGGCCTGGGTCAGCCACATCCAACCCAGCTCCCCCACCTCGTCGGGCTCCACCTCGGACACCACCCGCTCCCTCAGCCCGGGATCCGACTCGACCACCTCCCGCACGATGTCTAGGGCCCTACCCGGTAGACGCCGGAATCTCAGGAAGGGCATGAGGGCCGGGTTCACCTCCACCGGGGGTGTGGCCTCGAGGCCCCGACGGGCGGTGGTCAGCACCGCCTCCATCGCCGGTCTAAGCCGGGCCGCCAGCTCCTTCTCCATCACCCCGATGGTAGGCCCCGACGGCTTCCCAACCACCCCGCCCCGACCCCGCGTGCCGAACCCGATCTCACCCCCTCACGGCCACCACCACCCCACCCCGACCCCGCCTG
>JALSTE010000735.1 GCA_026983855.1 Acidimicrobiia bacterium | reverse complement strand
ATCGACGACCCACCAGATGCAACGCCTGAACCCGGTTCCCCCGTGGACCACTGCACGGGACTGTCGCCCGTCCCCGGGCTCAACGGATGGGGTACTTGGCCTTGTCGGGCAAACCCGAGCGGTTGACGATCTGCTCCCCCATGACCTGGGCACCTCGGTACAGATCATCCTCGTCGAGGGTCAGCATCCGCCCGGCCTCCACCACCTTCCGACCGTCCACAACCACCGTGTGGACCCCGCGACCATCGGCGGACCACACCAACTGGTTCATCACGTTCAACAGGGGACGCCATTCGGGACGGTCGGTGTCATGGAGCACCAGGTCGGCTCTCTTACCGACCTCGAGGGAGCCGATGTGGTCGCTCATACCCATGGACGCGGCCCCGCCCAGGGTCGCCATCTCATAAGCCTTCTCCGCCGGGAACATCTGGGGGTCCTGGCGGGCGTCCTTGAACAGCCCCGCCACCAGGTAGGTGGCCTTCATGAGATCGGAGTGGTTGGATGCGTTGTTGCCGTCGGTCCCGATGGACAGGTTTATCCCCGCCATGACCATCTCCGGCATCCGACCCACCTGGGTCACGCCGTACGCCACCTTGAGGGCGGTGGTGGGACAGTGGGCCACGTGGGTCCCGCTGGACGCGATCACCTCGAGTTCCCGCCCATCGACCTGCACGCAGTGGGTGGCGGACACATCCTCACCCAGGATCCCCAACTCGGCCAGGTGGATGAACGGACGCTGTCCGAATTCGGCGACGAAACCCTCGGGATCGAGACGAGCCGGGGACATGTGGAAACTCATCCCTACACCGTGTTCTGTCGCCAATTCGCGGGCCGCCAGCCACAGAGGGTCCGAGCAGGTGGTGTGGCCCACCAGCGTGGACCAGGTGCCCAGCAGCTCCCCGGTCTCCACCGCGTGATCCGCGAGTTGATCCTGCAGACGGGCGATGGCCGTATCGGTGTCCCGGCGGTACACATCGGGCTCGGGGGGCAGATCCCAGATCCAGCTACCCACGCGGCCCCGGATTCCGACCTCACCCAGGCCATCGATGACGGCGTCGAGGAACCTGATGGTGCCCGCCTCGAGGAAGGTGGTGGTGCCTGACTTGAGCATCTCTACCGCCGCCAGCCGGGCGGAGAGCCTCTCCTCGGCCTCGGTGAACACCGAGTACAGGGGGCACAGCCAGACGAACACGTTCTCCTCGAAGGGTGTGTCGTCGGGAACGTAGCCACGGGTGAGGGGCTCGCCGGTGACGTGAATGTGGCCGTTGACCAGCCCCGGAGTGACCACGAAACGGTCCCCTCCCAGGGTCTCCCGGGCCCGGTAGCGGGCCCTCAGCTCATCGGCCTTGCCTACGGCCACGATGTCGCGACCCCTCACGGCCACGGCGCCGTCACGGATGATGTCCCGGGTCTCGTTCATCGTGACCACGAACCACCCCTCAACGATCAGATCCACATCCTCAACCATCGCTGATCCCCCAGTACTCGCATCACCCGACAACCCCGAACCCCCAGCAACCGCACCACCCGACAACCCCGAACCCCCAGCAACCGCACC
>JALSTE010000734.1 GCA_026983855.1 Acidimicrobiia bacterium | reverse complement strand
CGCCGAACCACGGGGGAATCCGCCGGGGTCGACTCACCTTTCCCCAGAATCGGAGGGCGGAGTAGAGCTGGAAGCCGGCGAGCAGAGCAGCCCCGGTCGTGAACCAGGCCTTGAGGGCCAGGGTGTCGGAGAAGACGAGAGAGATCGTCTGGCGGGCCGCCGGGTCGTGCAGTTGGGCGTAGAAACCCAGAGACAGTGAGACCAGTCCCCCGGCCAGACCGACGATCACGACTGGGGGTATCACCCCCCAGATCGTCGTTCGGGCCGTCGCCTCGGCAGCGGCGGTTGTGTCCGTGGGCAGGGTCATCGGCGCCTCCTGGGGCTTTTCGCTCCGTGGGTCCCCTCACCCGCGGAATCCTCCTGTCGCCTCCTCTACGGGGCGGGTCACCGATCGGTTCGCGACCCCGGGGGAGCCCCCACCCCGTTACTCTCGCGGTCGATGGGGACGACTCACCGAACCTGTGGTCATCCGTGAGCCGTGTCGGGTCGGGGCGGAGGGCACGCCGCCGGCTGCACGGAATCGACTCGGAGAACCTCGGTGAACGGTTCGCGGCCGGTGAACCCGGCGCCCTCGAAGCGGTGTTCCGGGCCTACGGGGGACCGGTCAACACCGTGGCCATGAGCATCCTGCGGGACCGGGAACTGGCGGCGGAGGCGGTGCAGCAGACCTTCGTGAAGGCGTGGCGGGCGGCGGGCAGCTTCGATCCCCGCCGGGAGCTCGCCCCCTGGTTGTACTCGATCGCCCGGCGGACCTCCCTGGACGTGATGAGGTTCGAGGGTTCCCCCACCCGATCGGGCCACGAACCCGAGGTGGAGGGATCGGTGAGAGAGGTGGGATTCGAGCCGACCTGGGAGGCGTGGGAGATCCGCCGGGCCCTCGAATCCCTGCCGGCCGAGGAGAGGGAGGTGATCCGTCTCACCCACTTTCTGGGCCACAGCCACCGGGAGGTGGCCGAACTGACCGGCGTGGCCGTCGGCACGGTCAAGTCCCGGTCCCACCGGGCCCACAGGAGGCTGGCCGAGATGCTCGCCCATCTGGAGGATCCCGGCCGGGATTCCACCGGGGCGAATTCCCCCGGGAGATCGGAGGGTTCAAAATGAGTGGCGCACCGTGGGTCCACACCCCGATTCGTCCCATCACGACTCCATCGACCGGTGGCAGCGGGAACCGGTACGGCATCGACTCCGTAGAGGTCATCAATGGCTGAAGTGAACGAACCGGAGGACGGTGTGGACGGTGGGGGCTCCCTGCTTTCCCCCGGGGTCGCGGCCGGCCTGGCCTCCGATGCGGTCTGGGCCGAGGTCGACGAGGGGATCCTGGACCGCATTCTGATCGAGGTCGGCGAGGGACCCGACGCCGAACCGATCGGGACCCTGGCCGAGGTGGGGCGACCGCGGTGGTCCCGCAACCCGATGCTGGTGGCCGCGGCCGTGGCCCTGTTCGTGGTGGCCACCGTGGGGGTGATCGCCGGGATACGCGGTCGAAACGGTGGTGAGGTGACCACGGTGGCCATGATCGGCACCGAACTGGCTCCCGGAGCCGGGGGGACCGCCCGGGTCCGACCCACCGGATCGGGGGTGGAGATCACCCTGAACATCGAGGGGCTGGCTCCGGCTCCGGAGGGCTTCTACTACCAGGCCTGGGTGAAGGGACCGTCGGGGCTGGTGACCATAGGTACGTTCCACGCCCGCCGGGACGCCCACGACATCGACCTGTGGTCCGGGGTGGACCTGGCCAACTACCCGACGATCACCGTCACCCTCCAGCGGGAGGGTGACGGGGCGGAGTCCTCGGGTCAGGTCGTCCTCAAGGGCGAGGTACGACCCCCCGTCGACACCGACGCACGCGAGGGGGCCCCGGGCCGGGGTGCGGCCACGGGGGCCGGGCCCTCAGCCGTCGGTACCTGACAGGCCTGATCTGCCCGCGCGGCCTGATGGGCCGGTGGTTCAGTCGGCGGCGCGGGCCTGCTGGATCAGCGACCACACCCGTTGGGGTGACGCCGGCATCTCCACGTCGGTGATCCCGAAGGGGGAAAGGGCGTCGACCACGGCGTTGATGGCGGCGGGGGCCGAGCCGATGGTGCCGGCCTCCCCCACGCCCTTCACACCCATGGGATTGGTGGGACTCGGGGTGACCGTCGTTCCCAGCTTGAACGAGGGGGCCTCGGTGGGTGAGGGCACCAGGTAGTCGCCCAGGGACACGTTGCGGGGCTGGCCGTCCTCGTCGTAGACGGCCTCCTCCCACAGGGCCTGGGCCACACCCTGGAGGATCCCCCCGTGGACCTGGCCCTCCACGATCAGGGGATTGATCTGGTTTCCGCAGTCGTCCACGGCGGCGTAGTCGACCAGGGTCACCTCACCGGTTTCGGTGTCGACCTCGACGACGGCCACGTGGGTGCCGAACGGAAAGGTGAAGTTGGGCGGATCCCAGGTGACCTGGGCCTCGAGATTCGGTTCCAGTCCGTCGGGGAGATTGTGGGCCGTGAAGGCCTCGAACGCCACCCCGGCCAGGGGCATCTCCTTGGAGGGGGTGCCCCGGACCCGGAACACACCCTCGCTGAACTCGAGGTCCTCCTCGGCCGCCTCCAGCTGGTGGGCGGCGATGGTGCGGGCCTTGGCGATGACCTTCTCCGTGGCGTACCAGATGGCGGTACCGCCGACGGCGAGGGACCGGGAGCCGTAGGTGTCGAGACCCAGGGGTGATATGGCGGTGTCCGAATGCAGGACCTCGACGTCGTCGGGGTCGATTCCCAGCTTGTCGGCCACGATCATCGACCACGAGGTCTCATGTCCCTGGCCGTGGGGGGTGGTGCCGGTGATGACCTCCACCCGGCAGGTGGGCAGGATCCGCACGGTGGCCGACTCCCAACCACCGGCGGAGTAGTTCAGTGAGGCCAGTACCCGACTGGGGGCGAGGCCGCACATCTCCACGTAGGTGGAGATTCCGATACCCAGCTGTCGGCTCGAGTCCTCATCCCGGCGGCGCTGCTGCTCGGCCCGCAGTTCGTCGTACCCGATGAGCTCCAGGGCCCGGTCCAGACTGGGTTCGTAGTCTCCGGAGTCGAACACCAGTCCGGCGGGGGATTCATAGGGGAACTGTTCGGCCTTGATGTAGTTGCGACGCCTGATCTCCACGGGGCTCACACCCACCTTGGCCGCCAGGGCGTCCATGGCCCGCTCGATGGCGTAGGTGGCCTCGGGTCGACCCGCCCCGCGGTAGGCGTCGGTGGGGGGCTTGTTGGTGAACACGCCGGTGCAGGTGAAGGCGTAGGCCCCCACGTCGTAGACGCCGTGGTAGAGGAAACCGCCGAGCAGGGGCACCCCGGGGGTCAGGAGCTGGTGGTAGCCGCCCATGTCGGCGAGGAGGTCGACCCTCACCGCCAGCAGCCTGCCGTTCTCGTCGGCGGCCAGCTCGATGTGCTGGACCTGCCCCCGACCGTGGATGGTCGAGACCGCTCCCTCCGAGCGGTTCTCCGTCCACCGAACGGCCCTTCCGGTGTGGCGGGCCAGGGCGGTGCAGATCAGCTCCTCGGAGTACACGTTGAGCTTGGCCCCGAAGCCGCCCCCCACCGACGGGGCGATGATCCGGATCTTGTGCTCGGGGATTCCCAGGGTGATGCCGATCATCACCTTGAGGATGTGGGGAATCTGGGTGGAGGAGTAGAGGGTGATCTCGCCCTGGTGGGGAGAGGGCACGGCCACCACCCCTCGGGGTTCCATGGGTGAAGGGATCAGTCTCTGCTGGACGTAGCGCTCCGACACGGTGTGGGCGGCCGAGGCGAAGGCCGACTCCACCGCCTCGGGATCGGGAACCAGCGGCCAGGTGTAGCTCTTGTTGGTTCCCAGGCTCTCGTGAATCACCACCCGGTCGGTGACGGCGTCCTCCACGTCGACGACGGCCTCGAGGGGCTCGTACTCGACCACCACCTTCTCGGCGGCGTCAACGGCGGCGTAGCGGGACTCGGCCACCACCAGGGCCACCATGTCCCCGACGTAGTTGGCCTGACCCCGGGCCACCGGGAAGTGCTCGGGGGCGACCATGTCCTCGGTCACCGGCCAGGCCAGGGGCATGGGGGCGGCCCACATGTCGGCCAGGTCGTCACCGGTGTGGACGGCGCTGACCCCTGGGTGGGCGAGGGCCTCGGAGGTGTCGATGGAGACGATCCGGGCCCGGGCGTGGGGACTGCGGATGGCGGTCATCCACAGGGCCCCGGGAATGTCCAGGTCGTCGACGAAGCGGGCCTCACCCGTCAGCAGGGCCGGGTCCTCCCTGCGCAACCGGCGCTGTCCCACGACTCCGTGAAAGGTTTCGGTATCGGTCATTGCAATCTCCCCGCTGGCGGCACGGATCCCCGGAACCCCCGTTGGTGCCGACCGTCCCGTGGATCGGTCGGTGACGGGGGTCACACCGAGTCTCGCGCGTCGGGGGCGGCTCTGCCGGGGAAACGCGTCGGCGGTGACGTGAGACCACATTGGGACCGGGGGAGTGTCAGGGTGGAGGGGTGCCGATTCCCATACCCGGACCGAGGTGGACCCGCCGACTGTCGCTGCTCGTGGTGGCCCTGGCGCTGCTCGCCTCCGCCTGCTCGGGGGACTCCGGCGGCTCCTCCGGTTCCGGCCCGACATCGGGTGACGCGGCCACCGAGACCACCACGCCCGACGGCCCGGAATCGCCGATGGCGGTCGTCGGGGCCGACGGGTCTATGAGGCTGGTCCACCCCGGCGACTCCGCCGCCGACCGGAGACTCTCCACCGCCGGGGCCACGGCGTCACAGCCGGCCTTCTCACCGGACGGAACCCGGCTGGCCTGGTCGGAGATCGACGCCGACGGGAACGCGTTCCTCGCCGTCAGCGTGATCGGTGGGAGGGGATCGGGGGAGACCCGGTTGGTCTCGGTTCCCTTCGTCTCCTTCTACAACGGGTGGGACCCGACCTCCACCCGGGTGGCGATGCTGGGCAACTCCCCGGGGGGCGTCGGCCTGGCCTTCGTGGAGGTGGGTGATCCGACCGGGCCCCTGACCGCTGTCGAGGCCTCCGAGGTGGTCTTCGCCGGTCGTCCGCTCTACGTGGACTGGCGGTCCGACGGTGAGGGTCTGATAGTCCACACCGACGGGGTGGTGTTGTCCGTGGGTCTCGACGGTGCCCACACCCTGGTCTCCGAGACCGACTCGGCGTTCCAGTCCCCGGTGCGTATGGCCGATGGCTCGGTACTGCTCGTACAGCCGTCAGAGGGCGGCGCGGCCGATGAACTGGTTCGTATCGACGCCTCCGGCGACGTCGAGGTGGTGGCCACACTCGCGGGACCGGTCTACCTGGTCGGTGATCCCGACCGGGAGCGACTGGCGGTGGTGGTGCTGCCCTCTCGGGGACCGGGAACATCTGATCCCGACGCCGTGCAGGTCGTTTACCGGTCGAGCGGTCCCCGCGAACCGGCCACAGGGGCCATGACCGTTCCCACGTTGGAAGTCGGGGTGCACGTGTACGACCCGGTGTCGGGGGATGTCACCCCCCTCATAGGCGGGGCGAGGGTGGCGGCCTTCTGGAGCCCCACCGGCGACCGACTGCTCACCCTGGCCCTGGATCGGACCGGAACCCCAGCCTCGGCTCGGTGGGAGGTCTGGGCGGTGCCGGTGGCGGCGGAGTTCCCCTCGACCCCGACCGACCGCACGGAACCGTTCACCCCCACGGCGACCGTGACGTCGGCGATTCTGCCGTTCTTCGACCAGTACGCCGACTCCATGACCCCGTGGTCACCCGACGGCACCGCCTTTCTCTACGCCGCGCTCGATTCGGAGGGCCGCCCGGCCATAAGGGTCCGGACCGTGGTCGATGACGCTGGTGGACCGGATCCCGGTGAGGATCCGGTGGCCGGCGAGGGGGTGCACGCCGTCTGGAGCCCCACCGCCGGCTGACACGGGACCGGTGGCGGGGGGCCGGTTGGGCACCGGTTGTGGCCGGGGGGCGGTAGGTTCGGGCCCGGAGTCGTGGCCCACCCCGGCTCACCACCGTGAGGAGCCTTCAATGGAGATCGCCGCTTCGGTTCTGGACCTGATCGGGAACACCCCGATGGTTCGTCTCACGCGGGTCACCGAGGGGATCGCCTGCCCCGTGGTGGCCAAGCTCGAGACCACGAACCCCGGGGGCAGCGTCAAGGACCGGCCGGCGGTCACCATGATCGACGCCGCCGAGAGGGAGGGTCTGCTCGAGCCGGGCGGCACCATCGTCGAGCCGACCTCGGGAAACACCGGGGTCGGCCTGGCCATCGTGGCCGCCCAACGCGGTTACAAGTGCATTTTCGTCATGACCGACAAGGTGGCCGAGGAGAAGGTGGCGCTGCTACGGGCCTACGGGGCCGAGGTGGTCGTCTGCCCGGTGGCCGTACCCCCCGACGACCCCCAGTCGTACTACTCCACGGCCGAGCGGCTGGTGAAGGAGACCCCCGGCGCCTTCCGCCCGAACCAGTACTTCAACCCCGCCAACCCCCTGGCCCACGAACTCACCACCGGACCGGAGATCTGGAACCAGACGGATGGCCGGATCACCCACTTCGTGGCCGGGGCCGGCACCGGTGGAACTCTCAGCGGCGTGGCCCGGTACCTGAAGTCGCAGAACCCCGAGGTGGTGATCTGCGCCGCCGATCCCGAGGGTTCCGTGTACTCGGGGGGTTCGGGGCGGCCCTACCTGGTGGAGGGGGTGGGGGAGGACTTCTGGCCCCCGACCTACGATCCCTCCCTGGTGGACGTGACCCTGGCGGTGAGCGATCAGCATTCCTTTGAGATGGCCCGTCGGGTCACCAGGGAGGAGGGACTCCTCATCGGCGGGTCCGGGGGCACCGCGGTGGTGGCCGCCCTGCAACTGGCCCGGGACCTCACTCCCGATGATCTGGTGGTGGTCCTGATACCCGATTCGGGGCGGGGTTACCTCTCCAAGATCTTCAACGACGACTGGATGGCCGAGTACGGGTTCGTCACCAGCGAAGGGGTCACCGTGGGCGACGTGCTCGACACCAAGGAGGGAGAGATACCGGCCCTCGTCTACGTGCGTCCCGAGAGCACCGTACGGGAGGCGATCCTGGCCATGCGCAGGCACGGTGTCTCCCAGATTCCCGTGGCCAAGGGTGAGATGCCACTGGCCGCGGCGGAGGTGTCCGGCGCGGTCTCCGAGCTGCGCCTGATGGAGAGGGCCTTCGAGACCCCCGGGATCCTGGACCGGCCGGTCGAGGACGTCATGGGCCCTCCCCTGGCCACCATCGGTGTCGGTCAGTCCATCGAACTGGCGGTGGAACTCCTCGAGGGCAGTCCCGCCCTGCTGGTGATAGACGGGGGCCGTCCCCGCACGATCGTCTCCCGCACCGACCTCCTCACCTTCCTGAGCCCGGCCCAACCCTGATCGGGCCCCGGGGGCCGCACCGGGGT